>JADFXO010000003.1 GCA_015233485.1 Nitrospirota bacterium | reverse complement strand
ATCCTTTGTGTGGGGTGGGCTTATGCTTTGTCTTCAGTACGGGCATGTGGATAGGGGATGATTTATATCACAGGCAAATAAGGGCACAGGCTTTTTTGGGTATCAACTCAATACTTTGTGTAGTGATTTCACTACACCCGCATGTCCCTGCAGTCCTTTTCTTTTTTTGTCATTCCTGCGAAAGCAGCAATCCAGAAAACCATCTTTGGGAACTGAAGGCATAGGCAATTTGTTCTAATGCGTTTGCCCTGGTGGACCTTGGACAACGCGGACAATAATCAGCTATAATTAATCACGGTGCAATAGTATGTTTTTATCAATCAGAAATAAGATATTAATAGCTCATTTTGGGATGGTTTTGCTCGTTGGACTGGCAATCGGGGGAAGCGGATATTATTTTATCACGGCCTATGTCAACATCGACGAAACCAGGCACCTTGAGTTTATGGCCAATACGCTTAGAGAAAGGATTCTTGCGGTTGTCGCCCAAAAGAAATCCACGCTGCAAAGGATATTGGATGGCAGGGAATCAGATGTTTATATACAGAACAACAACCGGCTCGTTCTATCGCAATATCTGGCCAGGTTCTCAAAAGAGTTTCCCGTTTTAAGCTACGTAACCTTAGATGGAGAGGAGGAGGCCGGGGCAGTAAATGGAATAATATTAGAAGGAAAAAGCGATATAAGAAACTCACCCATTCTCAAAGAAATAATTGCTGACCCCCATGGGATTATTATCTCATACGAGCAAAACAACATCGGCCTTGGCGTGCCGGCGGTTACCTTAGCTATGGCAAAGTATAGCTTTTTTGATGATAAACTCATTGGATTTATAAAGGGCAGCGTACCCCTTTCCAGCATCGCAGGCGTTGTATCCGGGTCAGAGATCGAAAAGGCCGGGTTTTCCTTATTGCTTGATGATAAACAAACAATCATATATGCCGGCAGAAGGCCTTTCACAATAGGCAAATCGATTGAAGCCGCCAACGGCGGAGAGGGTAAAGACATAAGTACAGCACCGTTAACAAAAGGCGTCAATGTCAGGAGGGCGTTCATATTAGGGGTTGACAGCATCGCGGCCTCAGCCCCCGTAGAAGGTCTCAAATGGTCGGTAATGGTAGTTATTCCCTTTGCGGAGTTTAACGCCGGGGTAAATAAGATAAAATATGCCACCGCGGGCGTGTTAATTATAGTATTAACCGTCAGCGGGGTTATCTTTACGCTCATCACAAGAAACATAACCAATAACATAACCAATCCGCTGAAGAGATTTATTTCATTTACGGATATGATAGCCAGAGGGAATTATTCTCAAATCACCGGCATTAAATCTAAAGACGAGGTCGGCGTCCTGGCCGATTTGTTTAATAATATGCTCATGGAGCTGGAAAAGAGCAGGAATGACCTGACCAAGGCAAAGGACTATACCGGCAATATCATTGAGACCATCGCAAGCGCCGTGATTGTGTTGACAGAAGACGCCGGGATAATAAAGGTTAATAAGTCCGCTTGCCGCATGTTAGGCCTGAGCGAGGACGATCTGCTGAAAAGGCGCATAGACGCGATATTTGAAAGCGACACTATTGCCGAAATATTGTATAATGAGATAGTGAAAAATGGGTATGTAAAGGATGTGGAGGTAGTGTTGCTGGCAGAATATGGGCTAAAAGTCCCCGTCATTTTCTCCGCGTCTGTTATTTATGGCAGCGATGGCAAGACAATAGATGAGATAGTATGCTCGGCACAGAATATAACGCAGCTTAAGAGGATGCAAAGGGTACGCGACATGCACCTGCAGGAATTAGAGACGGCCAATAAATACCTCAAAGAGAGCCGCGCCCAATTAGTCCAGGCGGAGAAGCTGGTCTCCCTTGGGCAGATGCTGTCCGGTGTCGCCCATGAGATAAACACGCCCGTGGGCATTGGCATAACCCTCTCTTCGACTATCGCCAAAGATACCGAAAATATAAAGGCCGCCTTTGATGACGGCTCACTGCGCAAGGAGCGGCTGGGGGAATATATTGACGATGTGGCAGAGGGCAGTTCCCTTATACTAAAAAGTCTCACGCGTACCACCGATTTAATAAAAAGTTTCAAGATGGTGTCTGCCGACCAGATTACGCAGGAGAGACGTGTGTTCAAATTAAAGGAATACATAGAGGAAATACTGCTCAGCCTTCAGCCGAACATGAAGAGACGCAAGCATAATATAGAAATCATCTGCAAGGAAGACACAGAGGTGGACAGCTATCCCGGGGCGATAGCGCAAATCATAACAAACCTGCTGATGAACTCCCTTATACATGCATATGACCCGGGCAGCAAAGGCACAATAACGATTGAGCTAAGCGTTAACAAAGACGATCCCGAAAATGGAGTAGTTATCAGGTTCAGCGACGACGGCAAGGGTATGCCTAATGAAAACGTCAGCAGGATATACGACCCTTTTTTTACGACAAAACGTGGGGCTGGAGGCACAGGGCTGGGGCTGCATATTGTGCATAACATAGTGACACAGACCCTCGGCGGAAGTATCGAATGCCAGAGCGAGCTGACAAAAGGAACGGCATTTACTATTGTTTTTCCCGTTATGAAAAATGAGGATGCGGCGTGATTGACGATAACTCCGGGATGTTCTACTATCAATACAGCGGCAAAGGCACAGTGCCGGCCACGGCTGGAAAGTGGAAGATAATGATAGCGGACGATGAGCAGGAGATACACGATATGACACGCCTGGCGCTAAAACACTTTGTCTATGACGGCAAGTCCCTTGAGTTTATCAGTGCCTACTCAGGCGCCGAGGCAAACCGTCTCATGGAGGAACACCCCGACACCGCGGTCATTCTTTTAGATGTCGTTATGGAAGAGGACCATTCAGGGCTGCTTGTCACAAAATATATCAGAGAAAAACTGAGAAACAATCTCGTGCGGATTATTCTAAGGACAGGGCAGCCCGGGCAGGCGCCGAAACACGATGTCATCGTCCAGTACGATATCAACGATTACAGGGAAAAGACCGAATTGACCAGCGAGAAGTTTAACATAGCAATGCTCCTGGCCCTAAGGACATATCGGGCCATCATCAACCTTGAGAATAATAAAAGGGGACTTGAGGAGATTATCGCGGTAAACATGAAGACTACCTCGCAATTAACCACCTTACTTGCCTCTATCAAGGATATGATAAGCATTAAAGACATCAGCGGGAAATTCGTTTTAATAAACAACGCCTTTAAAGAATTCTTGGGCCTTGACGAGCAGGAAATCATAGGCAGGACGTATGATGATCTCTTCCCGCCTCTATTCGCGGCAAAAGAACGGGAGAGTGACAGGGAGGTATTGGAGACCTTAAAGCCAGTTCAGATTGAGCACAAGATAATTGGGCATGATGGGGAATCAACCATACTACGCCAGGAAAAGAATCCGGCAGTTCAAACCGAACGCAAGATAAGCGGCTGGGAAGGGGATATCTATCTTGAGACGATCAAAAACCCGATATTTACCGAAACAGGCAAAGTCTTTGGAATGGTTTCGGTATCGAGGGATATAACGGAACGAAAAAACCTTGAGATTGAGTTGCGCCAGAGCAGAGACGAATACCGTGTGGGCTTCCGCGCGATAGTAGAAAACAGCCAGGATATAATAATCCGTATCGACAGCGATTATATATGCCGCTATATGAACCCAAGCTGCGGCCTCTATTTGATGCTCAAGCCCGAAGATTTTATCGGTAGGCATATCATTAGGTTTTCTGAGCTGGGATTCGATGCGGATTTTGTTCAAAATATGATACACCTGACGCAGACGACCGTACAGTCACGGGAAAGACAAGAAAAAGAGATGCAGATTAACGGCGTCCGGTGGTTTCATGCCGTATCTGTCCCAGAGCTGGACGACTCAAACAACGTAGTCTCCGTAATCATTATAGCCCATAACATAACTGACCGCAAGAAAATCGAAACGGCAATGAATAAGAATCTTAGGTTATTGAAAAAGGCCATAGAAACAACACAGGTAGGATTTACGATTACAGACGCGGACGGAGTAATTATTTATACAAACGAGGCCGAGGCCGCTATACATGGCTACACGGTCAGTGAACTCATAGGAAGCAATATCAGGATGCTGGCCCCGAAGGAATTAAGCAAGCCGTTGACAGAGGATGAGCTGATAGCGTTTCGGGTGAATACTGACAAAAGCACAAAGAGGTGGAAACGTGAAAGTATAAACGCGCGAAAAGATGGAAGCACATTTCCCGTGCAACTGATGTCGGACGTAGTAATGGACGACGACGGGACTGTGGCCGCCGTCGCCACAAGCTGCGAGGACATCACCGAAAGAAAACATTTGGAGGAAAAGATAAGGCAGCACAGTGAGCATCTTGAGGCGGAGGTGCAGGCGCGTACAGCGGAATTATC
The DNA here is from genome assembly GCA_015233485.1 of Nitrospirota bacterium. GTDB lineage: Bacteria > Nitrospirota > Thermodesulfovibrionia > Thermodesulfovibrionales > Magnetobacteriaceae > Magnetominusculus. The sequence continues at coordinate 28,603 of JADFXO010000003.1, read as the reverse complement.
CAAGACATTAACTGAGTTGCAGCAAAGCCAGGAGCAGTTGGTTCAATCGGCAAAGATGGCGTCTTTGGGGGTATTAACGGCCGGCGTGGCACACGAAATAAATAATCCGCTTGCCTTTGTCTATGCTAACATAGGGAACCTTGAGAAGTTTTTCCAAAGGCTGTTTGGCCTGCTTGAAAAATACGACAAGATTGAGTCCTCTGCCGTGGACAAATCGGAAATCGATAAATATAAACAGGAAATCAATTATAGTTATTTAGTGTCCAGGATTTCACCCCTCATCATAAAAACGAAAGAGGGCATAGACCGTATCAAGAAAATAGTACAGGATCTCAGGAATTTCGCAAGGCTCGACATCAGCGATATAACCGATATGAACATCAACGAATCACTGGACACAACGCTGGAGCTGCTCTATCATGAGTATAAAAACAGGATTGTTATAGTAAGAGAATACGGGGAGATTCCGGTGCTGCAGTGTTATTCGGCAAAATTCAACCAGGTATTTATGAACCTGTTGATAAACGCGTGTCAGGCGATAGAAGGCGAAGGTGAGGTTAAGATTAGAACGTCTGTCGATACTGAAAAGATAGAGATTGCGATAACCGACAACGGCAAGGGAATCCCTCCAGAGATACAGACCAGGATTTTTGACCCGTTTTTCACTACAAAACCGGTGGGAGTGGGCACAGGATTAGGGCTTTCGATAAGTTACAAGATAATAAAGGAACACCAAGGCGATATACTTGTCGACAGCACAGCCGGCAAGGGCACTACCTTTACGGTAAAACTTCCTCTGCCTCAGCAAATGTCCTTAGTTAGAAATACTCTTATTTCTTGATTTTCTTTTTTGCGATATCCACAAGCGGATCAAAGTATCTGGTGATTTGTTTGCCGACGGCCCTGAGCATAGTCTTGGCCACGGTCCTGGCCGCGCGCCTCCTTGGATTGTCCGCGATGGCATCAATAACCATTAACTCATCAACGAGATCATCCTTACAGATACGCTTGCTGCCTTCCAGAAAACTGACCGACGGGCACAGGCTCACCCATCCTATGAGCAGCGTTATGAACAAGGAATCCACCTCCGCGTCCTCTCCGTAGGCGGTGTGCATACTTTTTTCGAATATATGCCTTACCAGTCCAGGCTCTTTAAATACCTCAGGTTTTCTCTCTTTGGATATCTTTTCTTTTTCTTCTTTATTGAATTTTTTCAGATGTTTCAGGGCGCTTTGATACTTTTCCTCTTCTTTGATAACGAGGTGGTGAAATTCACATTTAGTACATTTTCTGATTTTACTGGCAACACTCATTTTGCCATCTGCATCTCCGCACGCGAAAGGAACCGCCCAGCATGCCCTGCCGGCATTTGTACCACTGTGAAGTCCATCGAACGAGGTCGCAATGGTTACGGGACAGACACCAAGCTCATCAACCTTCACACCGCCCGGCTCACGCCCGCATTTGTTGAATTCCCAGCAATTTAACTTTACCTTTCCGGGTACTGCCGCAAGGGCTATCCCCGAATGCTGAGTCTCCGGCCTTATCTCATCAGACAATTCATCCTGCGGGGCTTCTAACACCTTTTGGCCGCCGTTGCCGCCGTTACCCTCTATACCGTCAGACATGTCCTCGTGCACTATAAGTACCTCCTTTGCGGAGCCAACCAAACACCCCTCTATTTTCAGCGTAGCACTTTTCCCTATCCAATGTCAACCGGGCACCGCCTAAGGATTAAAGACGAAGGGGGATAATCCCCCCGTTGGCGGCTTGGGTACTCCGGCTGGTTTGGCATCGGCTATTTCTTTTCGTTGATTTTTTTATAATCCTCGTATACCGCCGGGTCGTCCGTTACCTTGTAGATATTGTAGCCAATAATCTTATAGCCTTGTGGCGAGAGCCTTACGACATACCTCCAGTTGGCAAGCAACTCCGGATAATCGCTGACTGTGACAATCGTGGTAAACTTGTGCTCCTTGAAGAATGTCAGAAGACCGGCGCCGTAGTCATAGTCTTTGTTTATCATAAAGCCCTTGCGTCTGGCGTAGTAGAGAATGCTTGGATTCCACAAGTGATCTGTAATAATAATGTACTCATCGGGGGGGGTTATAGTCCTTATGAAGTCGCTTATCGTGCTTGGGCTATATTTATTTGTAATCAATGGGCGCTCTAAATATGCTGTGGCGGTTTTTATGTAATAATATCCGAGCAACGTAAGACAAGCGGCGGCAATACATACCTTTAAGTGTAAAGCCGCTGTGTTTTTTTTATTCTTCAGCAAAAAGAAAAAGATGTGGTAAATGGCAAATCCCGCCGCCACCGCTAAAAACGGCGTAACCGCCATAGGGTAATAATTATGTGCCCTGTATAAATTAAAAAATATAAAGACTGTCAAAAGTGTCCCGAAAAGGCCTGTGTAAATAAATTCCATGTATCTTCGCGGATGTTTTAGCGCGAAAACAAGGCCGGCGGGTACAAGCACAAACGTAAAGGGCATAAACGGTTTTACATGGCCTAAGATAGTCATCCAGTTGCTCAATTCAGTCCTCTGTTTCCATGTGCCATAGTTCCAGCCCTCCAGATGTCCTGATGTGAGCCATTCAGTAAATAAAGAAGAGTTTTTGACGTTATCCGCGTGTACCGTCCAGAGGTAACCCGCGGCAAACGGCACGACAATTGCCGTTAAGAGTTTTATGAAAAATACCTTTTCATGGAAAAGGTAAGACAGTAGTGCGCCGCCTGCCTTGTTGTAATTATTCCACAGTTGTTTCACGATTAAATAAGCCAGAGGAAACACAACCGTCGGCATAGTGGTTATCTTTATCAGATATCCAAGGGCGCCGAGGACGACCGCACCGCCCAACACGAAGAGCCCTTCATTTTCTTCAAGCAAACGCAAAAAAAAATAAAAATATCCAAGCGCAAAAGCGACAGAGGCATAGTCTATCATGCTGGTACGGCTCCAGAATATCGTATACGGCGACAACACATAACACAACACAATCGTATAAGCTATCCCCCGTTCTCTAAAAAAACGCCCGCACAAAATAAATAAGAAAAACGCGGACAGATAGAAAAAGATTATATTTGTCAGTCTTGCCGCTACGTCTATGCTGGACAGTCCCGCTTTGACTATTACAGCAGCCGCCGCCTGAAACAATGGAAACTCAAAAGGCGCCTGCCACGGCGGGCCAAATACCGGCGTCTGGTATGAAAAAAAGCTGATCCCCTCTTTTACGAAAGTCCATATAGTTATGGCGGTCTGTGTCTGGCGAAAGGCGTGTTCTTCCAGTATCGGCGAGGCGATGTTAACCACCCTCACTAACACTGAACATATAACCAGCGCGATAAACATAATCTCTGCCGCCAGGCTGCCCTTGTCTTTGGCGGTATCATCAGCGTTAATCATATTGCCGCGGCTGCGATTACCGCCCCTGCTCCTTAAGTTTTTGAAGCTGGACACATTTAACCGTATCAAGCTTTCTGAAATTCATGCAGGCGTTACATGACTGGCAGTCGGCCTTGTCCTTGCCCGCCCTGAATTTATTCGGCAGGTCAGGTTCCCTTATCAGCGGCCTTGACATCGAAATAAGGTCGGCGTATCCTTTTACCAGCATTTCCTCGGCAATGCCGCGCGTTCTAATGCCTCCAACGAGTATCACCGGTATGTTCAGCGACATTTTAAATAATGCCGCCGGTTCCTTAAAGTATGCCTCGTCCTCAGGATGCAGTATCTTCGTGCGTGCCGGCCTTAGGTTGGATTCATACATGCCGCCGCTTACCTCTACCGCGTCTATGCCGAGGGTCTCAAGTCTTTGCGCTATCCTCAGCGACTCATCAGGCCTTAGTCCGCCGCAGCAGAGGTGGTCGCTTGAGTTCATTTTAATAAATACGAGGTAATCTCTGCCAACCGCCTCTCTTATTGCCTTATACACTTCCTCAAGGAAACGGAATCTCCTGTCTTCGCCGCCGCCCCATTTGTCTGTCCTCCTGTTTGTATGAGATGACAGGAATTGGTTTACTAAATAGCCGTGGGCTCCGTGTATCTGCACGCCGTCAAATCCGGCGGCCTTAGCCCGCCTTGCCGCCTCGCCAAAGGCGTGTATCATCGCCCATATCTCCTCATCAGCCATTTCACGGGGCGTAATATTCAATACAGGCTCATGTACGGCAGACGGGGCAACCGGCAGCTCGCCGCCCAGGAGCTCCGGGTAGCACTGCCTTCCACCGTGGGCGATTTGGATGGCTATTTTGCCGCCAAGGGCATGGACGGCGCTGACCAGCGCACTTAGGCCGTCTATATATTTATCGTCGTATGCCCCCACCATCTGAGGCACAAACCTCCCTGATGGGTGTACCGGCGCGCCTCCTGTTATTATCAGGCCCACCCCACCCCTTGCAAGGTACTCGTAGCGTTGTATCAACCCCGGCGTGACAAACCCCTCTTCGTCGGCTCCCTTTTCGTATGTGGCTGAGCGGACCAGCCTGTTAGCCAGCCTTATGTCTTTTAAGACGTATGGTTCAAATAGCATATCGGCCTCCTTCTGTGCATAGTATATAATTGTTGGCATATATTTGCCAATTCGTATATAATTGCTGATGGTTTTATTTAAGATGGTTGCGCTGACTTTAATCAACCCATTGACGCTTGTCTTTGCCGGTATGGTTTTTCTTGTTGTTACAAAGAAAAACAGAAGGATTTTTACAATTTGTCTGACTCTGTATTTTTATTTATTAAGCATATCGTTTACACCTCACTGGATTTCTAATTTGTGGGGGGTTGCGGATACATATAACCCTGAAGAAAAATATGAAGCGGCCGTCGTCTTAGCGGGGGTGCTGGATGTTGAATGGTATTCCGTAAACGATTCGCTGTTTTACGTACCCAAAAACTACATACACACGACCAACAGCACCGAGAGATTACTGGCTGGAGTTCACTTTGTAAAGACTGGCCATGCCGATGAACTGCTGCTTGGGCAATGGACATACTGCCCCATTAACAAGGTGGAGAAATCCATTGACGAGGCAGAGAAAGTGAAGCTGTTTCTGGTGTCTCAGGGGATTAATGAAAACAAGCTTGTCCTTTACGCCAAGGTAAACAGAACCTTGGACGAGGCCAGGGGCGTAAAGGCTTATGTACAGAGAAATCGAATAACGAAGCTCCTGCTGGTGACCTCGTGGCTGCATATGAGAAGATCAATTGCCATGTTCAAAAACCTCGGCCTTACACCGGATATATTTTCGACAAACAAGCCGCCGGCGGGGAAACTCTCATGGACATCGTTCGTACCCTCACTGCAAGGTATAGCAGGTACGTTTGACTGTATTTATGAGTTAGCGGCGTATGGTTTTTACTACGCCAAGGGCGACTTGCAGCCCTAAGTGAGAGGGGGTCCCTGCGGGGGAATATTGAGAAAACGAGCAGTGGTGACCGGCATGGGGATAATAACCTCTCATGGCGCGGGAGTTGAGGCTAATTGGGAGAAAATCAAGGCCGGAGAGTCCTCTGTGGGGGAGATAACCGCATTTGATGCCAGTCCATTCAGGGGCAGGCTTGGCGCAGAGATAAGAGGTGATACCCACGCGCCGGTTTCACGTTTGAGGGCCGGCAGACTTGACAGGGCGTCGCATCTCCTTATTTACGCGGTGCGGGAGGCGCTTGGCCTTGCGGGCCTCATCAAGCCGGGCATTGATGTCTTCTTGTCGCTGGGAACGACTTTGGGCGGGATGTTAAGCGGCGCGGCCTTTCATCGCGAGGTAATAGAAAAAGGCATATCAAGGGCCAGGATTTCGAAGACCCTCGACTATCTTGCCCATTATCAGGCGCTAAACCTCTTCAGAGAGTTTGGGCTGACAGGGGATTACGCCGTATTTTCTGATGCCTGTGCATCATCGGCCAATGCTATCGGCCATGCCTTTGGCCTTGTCTCATCGGGACGGTACGATGTGGCCATTGCCGGAGGTTATGACACGATGAGCGAGTTCACATTCGCGGGTTTTAATTCGCTCATGGCCGTTACGCCGGAAATTTGCCGGCCATTTGACAAAAACAGGACAGGGCTTATCCTTGGTGAAGGCGCCGGCATATTGGCCATTGAGGAGCTAGGCCATGCCATAAGGCGCAATGCGAGGGTGTATTGCGAGATAACCGGCTACGGGGTTGCCTCGGACGCCTACCACATGACAAGCCCCAACCCCGGCGGCGAAGGCGCTGCAAACGCGATGGCGATGGCGTTGAAAGAGGCCGGATTCCCTGATATAGGCTATATCAACGCCCACGGTACGGCAACAAAATACAACGATTTAATGGAGGCCCGCGCCATAACAAAGGTATTTTCCTCTGGTAACAAAGGCGATGTGGATATTCCTGTCAGCTCAATAAAACCCATGATAGGGCATCTGCTGGGGGCAGCCGGGGCAGTTGAGGCCGTCGTCAGTGTTGCGGCACTCATCGGCAATTATCTTCCAGCGAATATAAACTATCTAACGCCTGACCCCGACTGTAATCTAAGCATAGTTACGGTTGGCAGGGCGGCGGAAATCAGGGCAGTTCTATCCAATTCGTTTGGGTTTGGCGGCTCAAATGCCACGTTGATTTTCGGGGAGTACAGATGATAAGGCTGGCGGTTACCGGAGTTGGCGCCATAAGCCCTGCCGGCGTTGGCGCAGGGGCATTGGCTGAGGCAACCGCCCTTGGTCGCCGCGTTGCTGCCGGCCATATCAGCGAGACCGGCTTGGCCGTGTTAAGAAAACTCCGCCGATGCGCCACTATCACCTCATATGCCGTTACTGCCGTAGATGAGGCGTTACGAGACCGCGGGGCCGGCGGCTTTGGTGATTATGCCTTAATTGCCGGAGTCACAAACGGCGCGCTTAATTTCAGCGCCGGCTTCCATCACACTATCGTGGCCGAGGCAAAAGAGACGGCAAGCCCCGCCCTTTTTTCTGAGTCCGTGCTAAACGCCCCGGCTGGAAATGCCTCAATCGTCTTTAATATTCGCGGCCCGGTGCATTCCATTATAGGCGGCCCATCAGTTGCCGTTAAGGCGCTCATGCTGGCCGCAACTCTTATAGAGACCGGGAGGGCGAGACATGCCATCGTGGTTTGTGCCGAGGAGCGTAACGAATTATCTTCGTTTTGTTACTCAAGATTCAACCCTTCCGCGGCAGGGGCGCTTTCGGAGGGCGCCGGTGCTCTCTTAATAGAACCGGCGGACGAACTAAGGCCAATTAATCCGGTTACGTTGTGTACGATATCCGGGTATGCCGCTTATACAATTCCGGACAGACCTCAGCAGGCGCTTCAAAGGGCAATAGACGGCGCGCTTTCGATGGCTGGCCTTACAGTAGGAGACATAGGCGTGGCCGTTTCAGATTACAAAACTGTACAGATAGATGTCCCCACGCTGAGTTTTTTTGATTGTCTCGGTTATGCCTTTTGTGTCTCCACTATGTGGAATATAATCTTATCGGCCATGGCCTGCGGCGGTGGTTGTCCCATAAATCCATTATTTGCCACCGAACTAAAAAAATACGCCAAACATTCTGAAATCAATCATGTTATTATATACGCGACAGAGGAAGATGGAGACGCCTCAGCCGTTATTTTATCGCGGGTGAGTAAACCTTAATAAGACAAACTGTTGATGGAATCATTGGCAATATTTCATGCGGCGTTAAATCGCCGTTTTTTGGACTTCATATTTGATGAGGGGATTGCCGGGGTATTGTCCGGGCAGCATGAATGTGATGAGTTTGAAAGGATCGTGGAATTGCTGGAAAACTCTCATGGCTATACCTTGAAAGATGGCAACAGGCGAAGGATGATTGCTGTTTTGCTGGATTTTCTTACAGAGTGCGGATACCGGCGGCAGGGCCGATATACCGCAGACGGCGTTAATCGCGAACCGGCACACGGCTCACTGGACAGCTTTGAGGGCGAATACAATTTTTTTAGCCGGTGTATAGACTACGCAGGAGAATACCTCAGAGGGGGCAAGCCCCTTTATGATTTTAACGGCGGGTGTGTGGATACATGGGACGAATTTCTCGGCAATCCCGAATTTGAGTACGCGCGCGGCGTTTTGGCCAAGAAATTATATGAGGGCTGCCGTGCCTTAGACAGGGTGCTTGTGCTATGCTATGGGCCGGGTTATGATATATGCCACTTACAAAGATACTCAGAGGACGTGAAGATTACCGCCGTTGATTATAACGGCGCTTTTTACGAGGCTGCAAGGGCTAAACTGTTGAGACCTGACGCCGTACAGTGGATACATTCGGATAAATGGGGCGGGTTTGGCAGCCCGCTGCCCTTTGAAGACGGCTATTTTGACGCTGCCGTATTTTCCTGCGCCGATCCATATATTGCCGGAGGTCATAAGAGATTTGTCTATGAGGACATCTATAGGGTCTTAACACGCCACGGCCTGATGGGCATAATAACGCGCGGCTACCCTGACTCACAGTGCGGCTCAGATAAGTTATATCAAAGGGCGGCCTTGTGCCATGACTTTGCCGAGAGCGTGTGCGAGGGCTGGCAGGGGTTTTATTCAGCGAAGCAGACGAGAGCGCTTTTGGGGGAGATTGGATTTGACATAAAGTCGCTAACGCTTAATGAGTGTCTGTGGATGGCGGCTAAATCGTGACGGATGTATGGGTAACGGCAATGGGACTGGTTGCGCCGCTGCGGCCGTTTGATACTATAGATGCCTTTTGGGACGCCCTCACCAGCGGTGAAGACTCTATAAAACTACAGCCGCCCCCGCTTCTTAATACAAAGAAAGGATGGCTTACAGCTTCTATTGAAATAGGGAATGCTCTAAGGCCTGAGGATAAGTTTTTTTATATAGCCGGGGCGGCGCTGAAAATGGCTATCGAGGATTCCAGATTGAGCGCTGAGGAGCTTCAGGGAGCTGACATGGTTATTGGCAGCATTCTGGGAAATGTCCTCAGCCGTGAAAGGCAGCTCATAGACGGCAATATTCAAAACAGGACTGTTGAGGCCTCTCTGTCATATCCCGTAAGGTGTCTGGGACAGCGCTTTGCAATTGGAGGCCGTCTACGTGCCATATCAACGGCCTGCGCCTCCGGCACTGACGCAGTCGGGATAGCGGCAAGGACAATAAAAACTGGAGAGGCTGAGGTGGTTATAGCGGGCGGCGTTGACGTGCTCAGTGATTTCGCCCTTGCGGGGTTTAATCTCCTTCAGGCTCTCACAGAGGACAAGGTGCGGCCGTTTGACAAGAAAAGAAGCGGACTGGCGCTTGGCGAGGGGGCGGCCTTTTTAGTCCTCGAAGCAGAAAGACATGCCCTTGCGCGTGGCGCGAAGTGCTATGGGCGCGTACTAGGTTACGCCTCACGGGCGGATGCCTCACATCTGACCGCGCCGCACAGGGAAGGCCGGGGGCTTGCCAGCGCGATTACCGCTGCCTTATCACAAAGCGGCCTGCGCCAATATGATATAAATTATATTAATGCCCACGGCACGGCAACCGTTTATAATGATTTGATGGAGACTAAGGCGATAAAATTGGCACTTGGAGAGGCGGCATATACAACATATGTGTCCTCGACGAAATCAATGCTTGGGCACGCCTTCGGCGCCTCAGGGGTGATTGAGTCCCTGTGTGCCCTGATGGCGATAAAAACGGGGGTAATCCCCCCGACGATAAACTATCGCTACCCTGACCCGCAATGTGACCTCAACTATGTGCCAAACACAGCAAAGGCAACGCCCGTGGGGGCGGCAATGTCCCTTTCGGCAGGGTTTGGCGGGCAAAATGCCGCCGTGATTTTCGGAAGGCCGACCAAAATATGAAAACTATGGAAATAGTTGTAACCGGAATGGGATACTCTTATTCAGATGACCACACCATTATTGAAGAGACGCTGAATTCAATCCGGCAACGCACCGGCAAGACCAGGTTTATCCATGACATAGAAAAAAGCGCTGTAACTGCGGTGAGCTTTGCCCTTGATGACGCGGGGATCGCCTTTCCATCAGGCAGAGACGATATTGGCCTCTTCATGGGGATTGACGATTCGGTCGAGGACGTAAAGGACGATTTCTTCATGGGTGTGCTTGGTAACGGCATATACGGCGCAAGTCCGCTGATGTTTCCCTTTACATCACCAAACGCCTTCTCCGCTCAGATCACTATTGTGTTTGATATTCGCGGTGAGTGCGTGTTGACGCCTGTTAACTATTCATGTGAAGATGTGATAGAATACGCTGCGATGTGTATAAGAAACGGATATACGAAGACCGCAGTGTCTGGGGGCGTACTCAGCAGAGGAACGAATGTCTATGAGGCGGAGTTCTTTGTACTTGAGGACGCACAGGCTGCAAAGGACAGAGGGGCGAAGGCGTATTGCCGTCTGACTAAATGAGAGTCTTTGATTCGATAGATTTCTCATCCCCCGCTGATATCAGAAGTGTTCAGGACAAGCTCCTTGCAGAGTTGATAGGGCGTGTAGGGAGCACGAGCCTATATTATAAAGATGTATTCAGAAAAAATAATATCGCCACTAACAAGATAAAAGGAGTCGGGGAGCTGCCCTTTACTACCAGAGAAGACCTTCAGCGGCATAACTGGGATTTTTTGGCAACTAAAAGAATTTCTATCAGAGAGATTGTCTCAACCACAGGCACAACGGGCGAGCCGCAGTTCATTGCAATGACCGAAGGCGACATCGAGAGGCTTGCCTACAACGAACAGAGAAGTTTCACATACACCGGAGCAAAAGAAGGAGACCTGTTTCACATTGCCGTAACCGGAGACAACCTGTTCATAGCCGGCGCCGCCTACTATAGGGGGCTGATAAGGCTTGGGGCGGCGGTTGCCAGGGTAGGCCCACAGAACACTATCAGACAATTCGACCTCATAGAGAAACTAAGGCCATCGGCAATAGTGGCAGTGCCGTCTTTTATGCTTCACATGGCGCGCGCCGCCCGCGAGCTTAAGATTAATCCAAAGGAGCTGAACATTAAAAAGGCCGTGCTCATTGGGGAAAGCATAAGGGATACGTCGCTTCGCTCAAATGCCCTTGGTGAACTTGTGGAGGAGGCCTTCGGCGACATATGTTACTCCACATACGGCATAACCGAGGGACAGGTGTCGTTTTGCGAATGCGGCCAAAAAGAAGGCCTGCACAGCCACCCAGACCTTGTGATTGCCGAGGTGGTTGATGAGGCGGGCGTGCCGCTTAACGACGGCGAGACAGGAGAGCTTGTCCTGACAACCCTGCAAATCGAGGGAATGCCGTTAATAAGGTACAAGACGGGAGATATAACGTTTAAGATAACAGAGGGTTGCAAGTGTGGCCGAAACTCCCTTCGTATAGGGCCGATTATCGGCAGGAAAAAACAAAGACTTAAAATAAAGGGCGTCACCTTGTATCCTAAGACGATAGAAAACGCTATTTGTAAGCTGAAAGATGTAGTGAATTACCAGATAGAGGCCGTGGCGGGGGAAAACCAGTCGGACAGGGTTATCCTTAGAGTCGGCTCATTGAGGACAGACAAGGCATTTCGTGACGGCATCATAGAGAATTTGCGCGCCAAGGCGCGTGTTACCCCGGAGCTAGAAATCGAAAGCCCGGAGGCTATTAATAAACGATTGTACGACGGGGGAGCACGTAAGGCTATTGTTTTTAAAGATGTGCGTAAGGCCGGGAAAAAAGATTAAAGACGCAGGGAGGTAACCCCCCTGCACCCCTATTTTCGCAAGCTATTTAACCACAGGCTCGCCGGTATATACCACCCGAAACTGATTCGCCGGTATCTTTTCAACATTCTTATAAAAACCCGGTAATAAATCGTTCCACTTCTTTTGGTTATCATCAGAGTCCGGGGCAAGAAGCTGTGCCTGAACCGCCATCGCCCCGCCGTTGTCCCCCAAGTACATTCCATATTTTTGCAGCGCCTTCGCTACAATTTTTCCTTCCTTGTTTAACCCCCAGCTATCAAAATCCTTCTCCGTAAGGGCTGGATTAAGCTGGAAGCGCATCCCCTCAATCGGATATTCCACACCCTTAACCGCCCCGTCGCTTCTGGCAGCCGGTGAGATGAATATGGCGTCGCCCGTCTCCGGTTTCCTGTTTTTGGGAAACGTGAAGACCATTGCGTGTCTGATCTCACCGTGCTTCACCTCCTCAGGACGTATAAGTCCCGCGATTAGTGGAAATCCTGAGCCACGCCCGCCGATTAGAAACCATCTTTTGCTGCCCTTAGGATTTGCAACGCCTGTTCCTTTCAGATCCCAGATATTAAATGTTGTGCATTTGGGTGTGTCATCGTCTTTTCGCCATCTGTAAACAGACATCTCCCATGAAGTGCCTACCGCCGGGTCAACTATGCAGATATGGCCGTCATCTGTCGGCTCTCCCCACATCTCCTTAGTCACAGGGATTGCCACATCGCTTATGCCGGCCTGTTTTTTATCCCATGTGTCGAATATCTTCGTACTCCTGACCTTTGTCAGCGGCGTCTTTTTTGCATCGACGACCCATACGGGAATAGCAAATATCTTCGCCAGGCGTATGTTTTTAGCCTCGGTCTCAAGAGTTTTCATGATTATCCCTGAATTGGGATGTATTTTGGCGTCAGCAGGTATCGGCTTATTCCACGGTGATTCGTCTGAAAACGGCCGCCAATCCCCCGGCAGGCTTCCCGGCTCCAGTGCAAATAACACCCCCTGAGTTAATAGCAACATTAACAGTGTCAATATAAGTTTCCTGACCATTCTACCCCCTCAAACCATACACACCTAACATGAGGCCGCGCATGGTTTCTATTGAAAATTCATTTTTGACGAGCGCGTACCCTGCCTCGCCCATCGCCTTACTCTCACGAGGATTATCAATAACATACCTTATCCCGTCCACAAGCTCAGGGACATTCGAAGGCTGCACCAAAATTGCCGTCTCCCCATTTTTTAGAAAATGAGCTATCCCCCCTACCCCTGAGGCCACAATCGGCAGCTCAAAGGCACATGCCTCTAAAAGCGCATAGGGCAGCCCCTCAGACAGAGACGGCATACAAAAGACATCCGCCATAGGAAGCAGCGCCTCAACATCAGTGCGAAACCCAACCAGCGTCACCTCGTTCGACATGCCCAGCGCCGCGATGCGTTCTTTTAAGGTGTTAACGTCCCGGCCTTCGCCTACTATTAGACATTTCACTGCCTTACCTGCTTTAAGGAGCTCTCTAACGGCATCTATCAAATAGATATGGCCCTTTACCGGCTCAAGACGTCCCACGCTGATTATAACAAAATCCTCTTGCGCCAGGCCAAAGGCAGTCCTTTGCTGCTGTCTGAGCGTCCGGCTGGCCTGCTGCGGCATCGCTATGCCATTGCGCGTCAGTGTTATCCTGTCTTGTTTCGCCCCAAGGCCAGTGAGATAGATGGTTACTGCCTCAGAGACAGACACAAAGGCAACATCGAAAAACATATTCAGCTTTAAAATCAGCTCGTATATTACCTTCCTGATTCCCTTTTCCGTGAGTCCATAACTGCTGTGGACTGTGCATATCTTAAGCGGCGTTTGGGCAAAGACGGCCGCGAAAAGTCCCCAAAGCTGCGACTGTGGATTGTGGGCGTCAACGACGTTAAATCCCCCTGCCCTGATTATCTTATAAATGTTGAAAAGGACACGCGGATTCGCCTTGCTCATAGAAAGAGGAAATGTATTGAGGCCTCGCTCCTGAAGTTTATGCTGAAGTGGTGTGTCGTTCAATGTCACAACGCCGTATTTGCACCTGCCGTGAAGAAGCGCCGCCGTCTCAATAACCCGCACCTCCGCGCCGCCAAAGCGCATTGATAGCGAGATTATTAATATGGCCGGGGTGTCGAGCATTGGGCTGTTAGTCATTTTTTACGGGTGCCCATTTAACGACCTCTTTGCCTCTCAAATAATCTATCACACCCAACAGTGTACCATAATTTCCTAACGTAAAATAAAAAGCGACTGAAAATAGGCGCGTAATCAGCTTAATTTTTCTTATTCTGGACAATACCAGAAGATAAACAATATTGGAGGCATAAAACGCGCCCTGAAGGCCAAAAAATACCGCATAGTATATGTTCACTCTTGCCAGCCAAAGGGAGCTTACAAACAGGGTGATTAAAAAAACCGGCAATAAGCGCCGTATGATTTTATTAATAAACAGGGTTACAGAGTACATGCCAAATCTAAACGGGTTTAATAGCTCTTTGTGGATAGCGATTCCCCTGAGGCTTGTGGTGACTATCCTTTTTCGCCGTATGATTTCGTGCTCTGGATTTCTTGACGGCGTATTTATTAAGGCGGCGGCGCCGTGTTCGTAGACAAACCGGAAGCCTTCACTTACAATGGCAAGATTAATAAACAGGTCGTCTGTAACTGAGGGAGGAATTGTTTTATAGAGCGATTTTCTGATTGCGTATAGTTTGCCGTCGTTCGATGAAATGCTCCCCGTAAGGCTCTCAAGCCGTTTGATAGCGGTGTCAAAATCAACGTAGTAGCGCTGGGCGTCTTTAAGATTTCCACTGTCGCCGATGATACGCCGTCCCGCAACACCCCCTATATCAGGGCTGGAAAAATTGCGCAGAAGGGCCGGTATCGCGTCTTTGGAGATGATAGCGTCCGCGTCGGTAAAAACTAATATTTCACCTTTTGCCGCCTCCGCCCCCGCGTTTACTCCGGCGTATTTTCCAAGATGCTCATCAAGTCTTATAAAGCGTACATGTTCGTCCTTGTCCCCTTTGATTATCTCATCAGTCTTGTCATAAGAACCATCAGAGACCACAATGATTTCATAATCGTTAGAGCCATAATCAAGTGAATGTGAATTCGCTAATTTTGCCGCCATTATCTTCTCTCCATTGTGCACGACTATTATTAACGACACGGAGGCGGAGTATGGCTTGCGTACGCGCTCCTTTACGGGCTTTATCAGATAGGTAAGGTAGGCGAGTGCCGGGTTAAGAAAAAAGAATGAAGTAATTGCGAATATCGAAAGCACGAAAATCCACGTAATCATTTCTTCTCCGGCAGAGATAACCTGTACATGGCCTGTGAAAGCCCTATCGAAAAAAGGAGGTACTTATGGAATGGATCGCTGTAAATAAATAAATAAATCATCAAAATCGTAAACGACAACATATATGTCCCGGCGTGAGACGCGCTTTCCATATCCCCGGTACTTATAAAATTTTTCCTTGCGGCAATGAAATTCTTCGCCGACCGCACTATAATTCCGGCAAAAAGTAAGAAGCCTATAACGCCGGTTCCAACCATATACTCAAGATACGTATTGTGTGCGTAACGTCTGTTTGTAAAGCCCTCCTTTGAAAACCTGCGGGCATCAATGGATTCACTATAGATGTCCCTGAAAGTACCCAGCCCCGTCCCAATTATGGGATGCTTAAAAAATGAATCTATCCCAACTGTAAGATATGTGGCTCGTCTGTCTATGGACGGGTCGGCCTTTGGGTTGACAATATTTTTGAAATGGTCAGTGTATGACTGGGGCAGCACCCCCCAAATCAGGACAACGGCAAGGGCAACGAAAAATACCTGCACAAACATAAGCTGCACATTTATTTTCTTTATGTACTTGAAAAACATCACAAACAACAGCGCCGCCGTTATAAGCGCGCCGCCTCTGGAAAACGAAAATATAACGGCCAAAACGTTTATAGCTATCAATCCCAGATATAATAATTTTGCTCCCGGTCTCCTGGCTTTATCAAACATTGCACCGAGAAGCGGCAGGGCAAAGGCAATCATAAGCACGTAATTATTCGGGTCGGTACTGCCACCGAGACTTCTTTTAAACTGGCCGGCTTCTATATTTTCCGCGAAAAAAGATATGTTAAAAAGATACCCTATAACCCCAAAGAACGAACTCAACGAAACACTAACCACCACGACAGCAGGAAGGTACTTAAACAACGCGTCCTTGTCTATAAAAAACATGCTTATAAGGATAAACAACCCTCCGGCGGCAAAAAGGCCGACATCGTGAAACGCCGTTGCCGGATAAGGTGAGAACATCGCCGATATTAAGTCAACCACAAAAAGAAGCGCCACAAAAGGCCATAGCCTGGATTTCACCTCCGACGGCATGTGCCGCTGGTAAAACGCCTTAAAAAGCAGGTATAAAGTAAGAATAAGCGCTAATATCCAGTGTACTTTCAGGAAGCTCGCCTCCGATACATTTCTATACGCGCCAAACGGGATAAGAAATATAATCGCGTAGTAACCATAAACGGGATAACTATATGATATTACGAGAAAAATTATCAGCAGCGCCGGAACGATTGCCAGATAATAATACGGCGTAGTCATGACGAACGCTATCGTAAGGAACATCGCCAGATACAAGACCTTCTCCAGAGGGCGGGTCGTTAACGCGGCAATAACTCCTCTCATACAGTAAGTTCTCTCATATCTGAGCCACACTCTTTTGTAAAAAGTACTGGTGTATCGTATACGCGTTTAATGGAGACGCAGGGGTGAAGTTAATTACATAGGCATGTTTCAGCAATTTATCGCCTGAAGGGTATTCCTTAAATATCACGCCGTCACAAAGTGCCGTCTTTTTCTTTTTTGAGAATATTTCGAGTTTATAAAAATACGGCTCATCACGGCTCATCTTGTTGTCCGTATACATCAGAAACGCGTCCTCGTTGATATTTACCAACATGCCCTCTAGGGTTAACTGACCGTTGTTGCCAAAATAAACCCTTTTGATCTGTTTGTCCACGGCGGCCATGGCGGCCTCTTTACCGTCTGCTGACTGATCATCCTGCGTCAAATGACCCTTATGTCCATAATAAACCTTGCCGTGTTCAAGATAAACCCTATCAAGGTATCTATGGTCCTCGGTGGCGCGTCCCAGGGCGCGCAATACCACTTTCCTCCATATTATGGGGACTATCTTCAGTACCGCGTACTTTACCGACAGATATGCGGTATAAAATATCAGTACATAGTCAACTAATATATTCTGCCTTTTTGCAATATACATATTGTCAACAAGGGTGCGCAGCCTCTTAGATGTATTGTGAGGCGTGAACAACTGCGAATATCCAATAAGCCCGGGCTTAACAATGAACCTCCTGTCATACCCTTTTATATCTTTACAGAATTTCTCATATATCGCCGCACGCTCAGGCCTTGGGCCTATAAATGTCATATTGCCTTTTAAAATGTTAAAAAGCTGGGGAAGCTCATCCAGTCTTGTCTCCCGTAAAAATCTCCCGACTTTGGTTACTATGTCGCGCTGAGACGTCAGCAGCTCAGCGCCTATTAAACGCTCTGCATCGGGCACTAATGACCGGAACTTGTACATCGTGTATATCTCCTTATTTTTACCCAGACGCTCTCCACGATAAAAAATCGGTCCCCCGTCCGTCATTTTTATAGCGATAGAAATAACAAGAAAAAAAGGCGCGGCTAAGACCAATAGCAATACCGATAGGGTAATGTCAAAAACAAGGCTTAATGTATGGGAAAACGCCTTATAACCGGTTGTTATATTGATGTTAACCAATGCCATTCCTAAACCCCTCTAATCAACTGTGTTTTATAACCATAAAATTATAAGTACCGGTATCCATATCCCTCTCGATATCAATTCAGCAGCTTATCGCAATCGACTACCTTGTATGATGGATTTATAATATCTCTTGCGTTCGGTGATAGTTTATCACTAAACACACTTTTTGTCAAATCGCTGTCTTCATATGAAATATCGGCCATGTCCAGCAGGGAATGAAAGAGAAAGCCGCCGCCTAACTTCGCGTCTTTATTTGACAATAAAGCGGCGGGTTTATTGGGGTGGCTCTTCACGTATGCATCAGAAAACCACACAATAAATGGGATATGGGCGACATATTTGGTTACTACCTTATTTCCATGGCCAAACATATTTCTCTCGTCGTCAAAAATATCCTCCCCGTGGTCAGCCTGAAAAACAATGGCCGCCGGTACATCTAAAGATGAAATATATTTGATAACATCAGAGATAAACTTGTCAACATATAGGACGGAATTATCGTAACTGTTTATCTTTAAATCCTTGACAAAGGCGTCGTTAATCCTGATGTCGTCCCTTCCCTTCATCGACGGCTTAAAGACATCGAATTCATTGGGGTATCTGTAATCATACCTGTAATGGTTGCCGATAGTGTGAAGGACAAAAAATAATTTATTTGACTTGCTTTCAGAGATAAATTTCTTAAGCGGCGGGATAATCTCCCCGTCGTATTTTATATTGTTATCCCTGACGTCTCCTTTGGCGCTGTTCAGGACGGTTACGTCGCCGGCCTCCTCTGTAAAAACGCTTTTTACGGACTTATCATAAATGCCCATTTCTATCTGATTGGAAATCCAGTGCGTCTCAAAGCCGGCTTTTTTAAAGAAGGTTATGACTCCGGGCTTTCCATACGCGCTTGAGTAATCCGCGGGACTAGTACCGGTTAACATCAGAGGAAGCGACATCCTGGTAACGGTAGCCGGTGCGCATACGTTTGGAAAACTTATGAGATTACTTGTCGCGCTCATATTCGGCGTAGTAGTTCTGTAATATCCGTTTATTGAATAATTACCCGCCCTTGAGGCCTCTCCTATAATCAGGATAAATATCTCCTTTTCTGACATATCCTGCGGCCTTTTAAGATTATAACGAAAGTTCCCGACGGCCGTTCGATGTCTGGCAAGCTGCCTCCGCTCGATAAAAAACCTCGTCAAATGGGTTATGACGCCAATTGGATATGCCTTTCCGATACGTGTCTCAAAGACCTCTGTTTTGGAAACATATTTATTTTCATCGCCGTGCTGTTGAGTAAAAAAAGTGGTTAGAGTAACGGCTACAAATACGAGGGACAGGCCGGCCGCCGCCTTTGTGTTGACAGCGCTATTCATTCTCTTCAGGCAATAGATAAAGACGGCGGCAAAGACTACGGCTGCCATCACCGTAAGCGCCGCCGGTACACGAAAACCCTGAATAAACTCCGCCGCTTCGCTTGTGTTTGTCTCAAGCACATCACGCAGCGCGCTGTTTGTCGGCGGGTATTTATACAGGTAGATAAAAAACATATCTAATGGCGCGAGAAACGCCAGGGGAATGAACACCGCGAGAAACCATTTTATTCTTTTCGCAAAGAACACAACCGGTATTAAGTGCAGCCCTATGGAAAAGACAATAAACGCAATCTTTCTCGATGGAGAGACTATCTCCTGGCTGATTATACTGTAATATATATTTGGCGAGAACACGATAAGCACGGCTATCGCCAAATATATATTCTTTCTGAAACTCTTGTCCTGCACAGTTTTTAACATTTAGACTTACAACCCTGCCGTCTCTGTCTTGGCGGCTACGGCCAACTCTGAAATCCAGCCTTCTGTGCCGTCAGTGGTTTTTACCCTGAGCCAACCCTTCCTGTAACCAGGAAGGACGGCCATTTTATCACCTTTTTTAGGGTAGGCTATTACATTAGCGCGCGGTGTGGGCATGGCTCTTAAATTGGCAACATCAAACTTAACCTCTACCGAGGGAAGTACCTCGGTAGAGACGACTGCGGGGCTGCCCGGCGTCTGTGCGGCGCTGACCTTTTCGGCTTCCGGTAATTGGCTTGAGGCCGCAGCGGATGTCTTAGTGGCTGTGGCCGGGTTAGCGGCTTCCTGCGGCATGGCAGTTACAGGGGCAGATGCTGCCGGCTGGGGTGCGGGAATTGCGGCCGCGGCTGCAGGTTGATTAACCTGTGCCTGTGCGGCGTTGACATTTTGGGCTGCCGGCGAAGAACTTGAGGGCACTATTGATACTGATATGTTAATAGGCAGGCGATTGATTGCTGACACCACCAGCTCACTAACCTTTGCGCTGGTGGAGGCCACCAGATTATTAATCTCTGTGTTAGCGATAGTCATAAGATTATTAATCTCTGTGTTAGCGCTGGTCATAAGATTATTAATCTTTGTGTTAACAGAAACGGCCAGAGGTTTAATCTCTGAACCATACAAACTTGCCACCTGGCATCCTACAACAATCACAATCAAACAAACCATGACTATCCGGCGTAAATAAACCGTCTTTGGCGAGGAAACCCATGAGGTAAATACCCTGATGTTTGATTTTAGTGCTGTAAACATATCAGATACCGTTTTATCGAATGGGGCATCAGGGAAACCGGCTTTATTAGAGAGCGCCGATGCAGTCTTGCCCTTGCCTGTCTGCACGGCGGCAATGTCCGGCATGAATGGTATGAATATAAGCACTGGAATCTGCGCGTATTTAACAACATCTTCCGGACTTTTGAATGTTTGATCCATATACTCTTTCAGGAATCCGAGGCTCATGCCCGTCATAGCGCCCGCTATAAGCCCTATGGGTATTAACAGGCCGGGGATGGGGAATATCGGGCCGCTTGATGGAAAGGCCTTACCCATGATGCTTATCAGGAAGTTGCCCGCCGCGGCGGAGGACGATACTGAGGATTCCTCCTTGCGTTTAGAGAAGATATCATAGGATACTTTGTATATATCGATATCCCTCTTTAGGCGTTCTTGGTCTATTAATGTCTTTTCAAGCTTGACGTCCTCAGCCTGAATCTTATCAATACGCCTCTCGACGGAATCAATCTTATCGTTAATTGTTTCAAGCTGTCTCTTTATATTGTTTACATAACCTTGTACTTCTCTTTTTAACGAGTTGTACATGTTGTTGACCTGCTCGTTAAAAAGGTTGACCTTTTCAGTGTCCTTGTTGTATCTGGTTACAATAGGCCCGCCATCGGCAACAAGCTCCTGAAGGTTCTTGCTTAAATTCGTAATGGCCTCGTTACCTTCGATGAATGAAAAGTAATTTATTTCCTTGCTCTTCAGCGCATTATCTATGTATTCGATCATGCGTTTTTTCTCCATCGCATTCTGTTTAAGATAGTGGAGGTCCTGCTCAAGGTCCTTTTTTAGGGAAAGATTGTTCTCTATTTCTTTAACAGGCATTACACCGATGCCTTCTTTGGACAAGTCCAGAAGCTGGTCTTCCTTGCCTTCTATACTTTTCCTTGAATCGGTTACCTGATCAATGAAAAACGTCCTGGCTGCCTCTGGATTGTAAATCTGCGAGCGGTATACTAAAAACTGCGACATAAGTGTATCCAATAACAAAACCGCGTATTGGGGGTCGTTATCATTCAATGTTATTTTAATAACATTGGTGCTTGGGATGATCTCTGTAGTTATACTTTTTTTGATCTTATATATCTCGCTTTCCTGTATAGCCTTTTCTTTCCCCGTACCCTTGGCGCTTTTAAGCAGGGCAATCACAGTGGATACGATGGAGCGAGACTGCTTATATTGATTCTTATCTCTCATCTGCACGATAGTGCTCCGTATAACGTCAGGTGAGACGAGTATCTCAGATTCCGAGTTAAGGTCCTCTTTTGAAACTGGATTTGGGCGTATTTCCTCTTTTTCTATGGCATTGGGGCTTTTGTCCGATTTCTTTCCCTTTACCAGTATCGAGCCATAGGCCGCATAGGTCTTCGGCCATAGAAAAGACACCAGTACCGCGGAGAGAAATATCACGGCAGTCGCAAGGTATATAATCCGCTTCTGGACAAAAAACGTAGTCAGCAGTGCTCTTTTGTAATCTTCTACCATACTTTCAGCTCTCATCTTTATATCCTCCTTATCGAGTCGTAGTTGTCGTAGTTGTTTGGCCAGTAATCGCGTTCGTCGTTGAAGTTGATTGAGTGGTCGTATTTGCTGGAGTACTACTCCCGGATGATGTCGGCGCGTTATACATATTCCAGCTCAAGTTGCCGCCAAACGCCCAGCCCCTGAAGAACGTTATATCAGATATGTCTCTCGCTACATCGGCCATGTTGGACAGAATCCTTCTTGGGACATACACGATGTCATCAGGATTAAGCATCATGATATCCTGCCTGTCTGCTGTGATTATCAAATCAGAAAGGGCAACTTTCGTAGCAATGACCTTTTCTTTTGTCTTTCTCAACACAACGATACTAGCCGTTTTAGCCGAAGGCAGGAAGCTCTCCGAGAGGGCAAGCGCCTCTAACACGCTTATCGGTTTTATAATAGGAAACGCGCCAGGTTTTTTCACCTCGCCAAATACGTAGACAAGAAAGCCCGACTGTTTTTCCAGGAAAAGATTTACGTGAAGTCCGGGAATTACCTTTTCGTAGAAGCCGTTGAGTGTTTCGTTGAGTTCTTTAAGCGACCTTTTGGCCGCAAACATATCGCCAACAATGGGAAACGTAACAATTCCATCCGGCCTGACCGTTACAAGCCGGCTCAGTCCGCGCGGGGCAGTGTGCAAATCCGCCTTGAATTCTTTCAGGGTTGACCTGAAATCCGGCACTAAGACATATAAATCAGGGTATTTCAGTATCTTAGCGTAGAACTTTTTAAGCTCCGCGGTAAGAGCATCCGGCGTTTTCCCCAGGACATAAAGATTACCAATATATGGAAGCGTAATGGTGCCGTCCGGGCGTACTGTCTGTGTTTCATTCATCTCAGGGGCATTGATGAACTTAACCGTCACAGTGTAATCAACCTCAATCGTGAAATCCTGTACCTTCCCGGTCTCTACCTTATAGAAGACCTCCAGTATATCTCCAGGCATTATGCGGTATTCCGGGAAGACGTCATACGAGGTGTTAAAACCCGTAAAGTTGTCGCTAGCTGCATTGTTGTAGCCTGAGTTTGTAAAAGCGACGCTGCCTTCCTGAGCACCTTTTGGCTCTACCGTTGAGCAGCCAACTGCCAGCGTCAACAAAGAAATGCAAATAAACAGACTGCTAATAACCCGTCTGTTTATAAACCGTTTTGGAGCTGAACTAAGTCTATCCATATAACCACCTCGGAATGTAAAATTTTCTTTTATTTAATACGGCTCCGATGATGTTTGCACCAGCGGATTCCAATTTGCTTTTAGCCAAATCCACTACCTGCCATTTTGTCTTTTCGCACTCTACTACCAGGATCACTCCATCAAAGAAAGTGGACAACACAGCGATGTCTGCTGAGCCCATTATGGAGGCGGAATCGAAAATAACATAATCGCACCTGCTTCTCAACTCATCAATCTTCTCTTTTAACAGCGCCGGCTTCAATATCTCCATAGAATTGTTGGTCTTCTTGCCAAATGGAATTACGGAAAGATTTATAGTCTGAGTCTGCCGCACAATCGTATCCAGGTCTATCTCACCACGAAAATAATCCGAGATGCCCGGCACTTCTCCCATATTAAATATCTTATCCATCTTGGGAGAATTCCATGAACCGTCCGCTAAATAAACATTGTCCTTTGCGTTGACTGCCAGCGTATACGCCAAACTCAAAGCCGCAGTTGTCTTGCCCTCCCCATTCATCGCGCTCGTTACCATGATTGACTTCACGGTCTTACCGGCAGCAGTGCTCAACAGATTACCCTTAAAGTTCAGCAGCTCCCGCTTGTTGCCGCTTATCAGTCTCTTATAATCAGCCATATCCCATGCCTCCTCTCAAATATTACTACAGACCTTTAGACACCCACCTGCAATTGTTGTGCCAACGCCGCAAGAACAAGCAACCACGCCAAACACCACGCCTCGGCGTATTCCGCCTGTTAATAATTTTCCCGGCAACCCTCAGAACGCGTCAGAAATATGACACCGAGAGATAATAATTCGCGGCAGGACATTGACAGCTGCTGCTGATTATGATACGCTCAAACAGGAGATAGAGACACTCAGGAGATAATTAAAGATGGGAAAATACGACGAAGAAGAGCTTAAGTGGAACAAAAAGGCCGGTGATTTATTAAAAAAACCTGATAGCCTGAAGATAGAAAAGACATACGAAGAGGTTTTTGCGCGGCATATTAACCTGAGGCCGATTGTTAAATTCTTCAACCTGCAGAATAAGGAATCGTCATTGCTGGATGTGGGCTGCGGGGCAGGATGGACAACATGCCTGCTGGCGAAGGTCTGTAAGATGGTTGACGCCTTTGACATCTCCGCCTCCAGCATTGGGGTGCTTAAAGAGCGAATGCGGGTGAATTCAATAGACAATATTAATCCATATATAGGCAACGCGGAGGAAATCCCCTTCGGCGACGAGCGCTTTGACTTTGTGTTTGGCAATGCCGTCCTCCACCATGTGACACTTGACAGGGTTGTCCCTGAAATTGCAAGGGTTTTAAAGACAGGGGGGAAGGCCGCCTTCTGCGAACCATACACGGCAAATATTGCTATCAACATCATGCGCTATATAAAGCACAACATTATAGACGAGTACAAGGGCACAGATGTGCCTCTAAGCCCCTCTGATATTAATATTTTCAGGAAGCATTTTTCGACCGCGGAGTTTATTGAAACCAGTATTTTCAGCCACATGCTGGAGGCGCTGATGCCGATAGAGAGTGTGTTGTTAGAAAGAATACCGTTACTTAAAAAACAGGCGGGGTACATTACTATCTTACTCCAAAAAGGGACGAGCTAAGGCCAGGTTGCAACCTTATGAGTAATGATAGGAGCTGTGCGTTTGCCCTGGTATATTTAACTTTCAAATAGACGCGGTAGCCGCCGGTGTGATACTATAAACCACATGAAAACTATCGAAATATACGACACAACATTAAGAGACGGCACTCAGGCCGAGGACATCTCCCTCACGCTTGAGGACAAGCTCCTGATAACAGAAAGGCTTGACGCATTCGGCATTCACTTTATCGAAGGCGGTATGCCCGCCTCAAACCCGAAAGACGCGGAGTATTTCAGGCAAATCAGAACTATGAAGCTCAAAACGGCGGTTATCGCGGCCTTTGGCAGCACCCATCGTCCGGGTGTAAATGCGGAAGATGATAATAACCTCAGGGCGCTTGTCGAAGCAGGCACAGGGTGCGTTACCATATTCGGCAAGACTTGGGATTTCCACGTCCGCCATGCACTGGGGATAGAAAATGAGGAGAATTTGCGCATCATACGCGACTCCTTTAGATTTCTGAAATCGCATGTAAAAAAGGTATTTTTCGACGCTGAGCATTTTTTTCAGGGCTATATCAACAATCCCGGATACGCCATTGAATGTCTGAGGGCAGCCGTTGATGGCGGGGCAGATTGTCTGGTGCTTTGTGATACCAACGGCGGGTGTCTGCCCGAACAAATTCACCGTATTACCGCCGATGTAATAAGGGCAGTAGCCGCTCCGATAGGCATTCACGCCCATAATGACTCAGACTGCGCCGTGGCAAACACCTTAGAGGCCGTGCGCGCCGGTGCCGTGCAGGTGCAGGGGACGATTAATGGGCTTGGCGAGAGGTGCGGAAACGCCAACCTCTGCTCCATCATACCCAATCTCCAGCTCAAGCTGGGTTATGAATGTCTTGGTAGCGGCAGCTCCGGACTTACACAGCTCAGAGACGTATCGCGCTACGTGACAGAGATAGCAAACATGCCGCACTTCAAGCGTCAGCCCTATGTCGGCGACAGCGCCTTTGCGCACAAGGGCGGTATGCACGTAAGCGCCATCATAAAGCACGCAAGCACATATGAACACATAGAGCCGGCCCTGGTCGGCAACTCCCAAAGAATACTGATCTCTGATCTCGCCGGTAAAAGCACCCTTCAAAGAAAGGCCGAAGAGTTTGGAGTTCATATGGGGGACGCCAATAAGATTCTTGATCTCCTGAAAGGACTTGAAAACCAGGGTTATCAGTTTGAGGGGGCGGAGGCCTCGTTCGAGCTTATGATAAAAAAGGAAACCGGCCAATACAAGGCGGCCTTCGAGTTTCTCGGTTTTCAGCTTATGACCCAAAAAACATGTCACGAAAGCACATCAACAAACACTGCGATTATAAAGATGAAACTGCCCGACGGCGAACTGGTGCATACGGCCGCCGAAGGAAATGGCCCGGTCAATGCCCTTGACAATGCCCTGAGAAAGGCGCTTGAGAGATATTATCCCGCCCTGAAGGAAGTCTCGCTGCACGACTATAAGGTAAGGGTGCTGTCTGGTGGCGCGGGGACATCGTCAGGGGTGCGCGTGCTTATCGAGTCCGGCGACCACAGCTCACGCTGGGGCACAGTAGGCGTAAGCCCTAATGTTATAGAGGCGTCGTGGCACGCCCTTGTGGACAGTATCGAGTATAAACTCCACAAGGATAAACTAATCAATGAGTAAGTAACCGTTAGAGCTTTTATGTATTATAAAGAATACAAAACTTGATATTTTTAAAAAATGATGCGACCCTGCTACAGTTTTATCTGAACGATAAAAATCGACGGACTATGTAAGGTTATCCTGATTTCGCCATAATTTGTTTGAAAGGCAGGCCCAGGAGGTACAAAATGACAGAACCCAAATGGACAGTGTTAATAGTTGACGATGAACATACCATCAGGCATCTGCTAAGGCAGATGCTGCAAGATAAGTATAAACTATCGTTCGCGCAGAGCGGCGCTATGGCGATAGAGTCGGCAAAGCATGTAAAGCCGGACATAATCCTTCTTGATATCCTGATGCCGGAGATGGACGGGTATGAAACTTGTGATCAATTAAAAGCCAACCCCACAACCTCTGATATTCCGGTTATCTTTATCAGCGCGTTGACAGAAAGCGCCGAGAAGGTTAACGCGTTTAAAAGAGGGGCGGTGGATTATGTGTGTAAACCATTTCAGAGCGATGAGGTAATATCCCGTATAGAAACCCATTTGAAGTTATATAACCTGCAACGGCACCTGGAAAAAAGGGTGGAAGAGGAAGTTAACAAATGCAGATTAGAGGAGCAGCTGCTCATTCAGCAGTCCAAGATGGCGGCGATGGGCGAGATGATTTCCGCTATAGCCCATCAATGGAAGCAGCCGTTAAATCAATTAGGCCTTATAATGCAGTGGATTTCTGAATCGTTCGCGTCAGGGGAGGCAGATGAGAAGGATCTTGAGGAGTTTGTAAGCCAGGGAATGGGATTAATTAATCTAATGTCCCACACCGTGGATGATTTCCGGAACTTTCTTAAACCATCCAAACAAAAAGACATATTCGATGTAACGGAGGCCTTTTACGAGGTAGTTTCGCTTTTTTCAAATCTATTGACAAGCAGCGCCATCCATGTTCAGATAAATACACCAAAGACACGCCGTATATATTCTATAGGTTATCGCAATGAACTAAAGCAGGTTATCCTGAATCTGATAAACAACAGCCGTGACGCTATAAATACAAGAAGAAAAAAAGGGCTTCTTACAGATGATGGGCTGATTACTGTGGAGATTAAAGAGGTAAACGATAAAGTTGTTGCTTCCATAAGCGACAATGGCGGTGGTATAGGCAATGCGGTGATGGAGAAGCTCTTTGAACCATATGTAACAACTAAAGGAGAAGAAGGGACAGGAATAGGCCTATACATGTCCAAAGCTATCATAGAGAGAAAAATGAACGGGAAAATCTCTGTTTCAAATATAGATGATGGAGCACAGTTTGTCATAGAGCTGCCACTTGCAACACCTCATGGAGATATAAAATGACGGAAGTTAAATGGAGCGTGCTTATAGCTGACGATGAGGCCGGCAACAGGCAAATCATGAGGCAGATATTGAAAGATACGTATAAACTATCTTTTGCCACAGATGGTTTGCGTGCTTTGGATAAGGCCGCAAAGGACAAACCCGATATAATTCTGTTAGACGTTATGATGCCTGGAATTGACGGGTTTGAGACGTGCCGCCGTTTGAAAGCCAACGCCGCGACAGCCGGTATTCCTGTTATTTTTGTTACTTATAGGGTCTGTTTCGATATGCGTTCGCAGGTGAGCGGCATCCCCTGCGCAGATGACCGGCATCCCCTGCGCAGATGACCGGCATCGCGGTAGCGGCCACCTTTTTAATCTGTGCTGTCGTGTCGGCTTCACACAACGCTATTGTCTAAGAACCCTTTCAACTCATCAACTGACGCGGCCTTCTTTATGAGATTCTTAAATTCCTCCAATTTATCAATGGTAGTTATAGCCCTGGCCCTGGTCATCAATTCAAGCCCGGCAGTGCCATATTTGAGTTCAAGCCCTAATTCGATACCCTCAAACAGCCCCTCAAGTTTTCCCTCACTTAACCCTTTAAGTTCACCATCACTTAAGCCTTCCTTATAAAGCCAGGTCTCTCTTGCATCAATCGTTATAGGCATCTTTTCTACCTCCTTCCTTACTTTCTCAGACATCTTCCGTAAATCTGCCAGATTCAGCAATTTTACGATGTAATCATTCATGGTTTTTTCCGGCAACACCGATAACTTCTCTAAAATCATGGATATTGTTACATCCATATTGTCAGAGTTGCATAGCAGCGCCAATACCGCGTCCTCAGGTTTGTTGCTCCGTAATAATTCCGAACAGTTTATATCACGAATATCTATTATCTCATAGGAATACTGCCCTATTTGATTTTCCATGCTGTGAGGCTTGTTTCCTACATACAAGACAATCTGCCTCGGCAGCCTCCCATACTGGCAAAATATTAGCGCCGAATAGAGATACATCCGCTTCAACATCGTACCGTCCGATGCACTTTGGATCTCTATATGCAATATGCTTCCATCGGGCAGCTCA
>JADFXO010000039.1 GCA_015233485.1 Nitrospirota bacterium | reverse complement strand
CTGAAGTGGCATTTAATAGGCTTGAGCCGTATGAGGGGAAACTCTCACGTACGGTTCTTAAGGGGGAAAGGGTTCGAGAGAACCCTGACCTACCTGACGAAGGGGGATAATCCCCCTTCACCCCGTAATCACGCACATGTTTTATCTGTTGAATTTGGGCTGCCGCCCGTTGGCGGCTTCGGCACTCCGGTTAGGTGAACCGGTAATAAAACAATCAAACCAAAGTCGAACAAGTACCACATCCACAGGAACAAGAACCAGAATCTCTCTTGCGCCACATTGGACATCGAAATAACCACATTGAGGCAAAAATTGCTGGTAAATATGGCAAAAAAGAAAAACCACAGCGGCCTCTCAAACCTGAATCTCTTTGCCGCGGCAACAAACGCAAGGACAATGCCCCCCGCCAAAAAACACACTGAATATCCATTATCAAAAAACCACGCCAACGGGTGCGCAAGCCTCTGTGGAAACACCATGAGCTCATCCTTCGACATCGGCAGACCGTAGATTCTGGCAAAGTTAAGGTACATAAGTTTAAAATATTGTCCTGGATTATGTCTCAGCACATCCATGACAATGTCGTGTGCCACTGTGTTGATTAATATTTTTTCGGGCATTGTTGGATTACTATCTTGCTTGTATTTAGCCGATACCGCGGCGCCAATTACGCGGTTTGCATAGTAGTCGCTCATATAGTAGTGAAACCAGAACAGTTTCCTGTTTTCAGTGATACAAAAGGGATAGTCCCTGTTTGATGGGCATGACGCCGATATGACCTCGCGAGTGTCATGTACCTCTTGGATAAAACCTGTTGAGGAGATAAAATCGTCATAAGGATTGATGTTGGGTTTCACGATGTCCAATATCTCAGACTCTATCCCGCCAATAAAGGTGTCTTTTTCAATATCTTTGCCGCTGTAGTATGGCGCCACAAAACTTGCCGTAGTAAACCAGCCGTAATTTGCGTAGGCGGCTTTTTGGTTCGTCCGCATCCCCTGATATGCCATCCAGCAAAACAGTACACCGAAGATAACCGCAGAGGGCAGTAAGAGATGCGTGATGAGTATTGTTTTCTTATTATATAAACGCCGGTTTTGAATTACGAATATGCCCAAAATGAAGACATTTACTAATAGGGCTATAAAATTGCCCCTCAAAAGGAGCGCAGCAGCGGTAAGGGTAGAAACCACCGAGAGAGAAGTAATATCCCGCCTGTACAAATATCTAAGTATAAACGCAAACATAAGGACTATCAATCCATAAGCAAGCCCCTCGGTCAGGATTTGATTAGGGAATTTGCTGTATTGATAAATAAAGAATGTATAAAAGAGCGACAGGGGCTTGCTTATATGTTCGCCTATGAAACAGGCAAGGATGAAAAACGAAATAATATACAACAACTTCTGAATAAGAAAGACTAACTCCAGTCTTTTGTCAATAATTGAGCAAAAAAGCAGAAACAGCGGATATAAGGGCAGCTTATAGTCTTTTAAAACAATCCGGCCGCTTTTTTGGTATTCTTCGGCCACACTGTAATATTCCCGCGCGTCGGCCTGCAGATAGAAACTCGTGTCAGCGGGGTGTTTAAACGAACGAAGTATATCCCCCACATGGAGCGAACTCATTGAGTAAACAAGCAAAAAAGACATTGCCGCCCAATAAATAACTGATTTTATTCTCATGGACATCATGACCGGCACATCCAACTTAGTCAAAGAGCGCCGAGATGAATTCCTCAGGGATGAAGTCCCGGCAGTCCTCTATCCCTTCACCTATGCCTATCAGGCGGATTGGGATATTTAGTTCTTTTTTTATTGACAGGACGATACCCCCTTTGGCCGTGCCGTCCATTTTAGTAAGGGCTATGCCGGTTATGCCCACGGCCTCATTGAATATCCTTGCCTGGTGGAGGGCATTTTGGCCGTTTGTGGCGTCCACAACGAGAAGGGTCTCATGCGGGGCGCCGGGTATGGATTTATTTATCACCCTCTTTATTTTTTTCAGCTCCTCCATCAGCGGACTTTTGGTGTGAAGCCGCCCTGCCGTATCCACGATTACGAGGTCAATGGCCCGTGCCTTTGCAGCCTCGATGGCGTCAAAAGCAACGGCCGCAGGGTCTGAGCCATGCTGATGTTTTACTATCTGGGCGCGGCTTCGCTCCGCCCATATGTCGAGCTGCTCTATGGCCGCTGCCCGAAACGTGTCCGCCGCGGCAAGGATTACGGAGTGCCCCTCGGAGACTGCCTTGCTTGCTATCTTCCCTATTGTCGTGGTCTTGCCAACCCCGTTTACCCCGACACATAGCACCACAAACGGCCTCTCCTGGTATAAGACAAACGGCTGAGGCAGGCCGAGCATGTCCCCGATGCTCTGCCTTAAGAATTCCTTTACATGCTCTACGGTTTTTATTGAGCCGCTTTCGTATTTGCCCCTCAGTCCTTCGACTATCTCCGTCGTTGCCTTTACGCCAATGTCTGATGCAAGCAGCATTTCCTCGAACTCTTCTATCGTAGAGCCGTCTATTGCCTTGCCTTTAAATATGGTCTCTACGTCCATGAGGAGCACTTCTTTGGTCTTCCTCAGGCCGAGCTTGAGTTTATCAGCAAATCCCATTTTGTTATATCTCCGATTTTAGGACAGAGAGGATGAACTCTTTTTCTATCCCCTTTATTATTTTAACCTTGCCAATTTCGGTTGGCAGGACGAATTTTATTGCTCCGGCTACGGTCTTTTTGTCATAAATCATAGCGTCAACAAGCGGCTCTATTTCAATGTCCTCAGAAATTGACGTGGGCAGGCCATACCCCTCTATCAGGTCCTTAATTTCTCTAATGGCCGCGTTTGGCAGCAACCCCAACGCGGCCGCGAGTCTCGCCTCTGCGTACATGCCCCATGCCACAGCCTCACCGTGCAGGTATTGTGTGTACTGCGTCATGGTCTCAAGGGCGTGCCCCGCCGTGTGCCCGCAGTTTAGTATCTCGCGCAGGCCGGATTCTCTCTCATCCTTAGAGACTACGTCTGCCTTTGTGCGGCACGATGTGTGGATTATATGTTTGAGGGCGGCACTGTCTTGTGAGAGGATTTTCTCACGGTTGTCCTTTAAGAATTGAAAGAGGACAGCATCTTTAATAATGCCGTATTTTATTACCTCGGCAATGCCGGCCCGTAGTTCGCGCATAGGAAGGGTTTTCAAGGTGTCTGTGTCTATGCAAACGAATCGCGGCTGGTAAAACGTACCTATCATGTTTTTTCCAAATATGTTATTGACGCCCGTCTTTCCCCCTACGGAGCTGTCAACCTGAGATAGAAGGGTTGTCGGCACCTGCACCAAAGCAATGCCGCGCATATAGATTGACGCGGCAAAACCGGCCAAATCACCCACGACCCCCCCGCCAAGCACAACAATGGCAGATTTCCTGTCAAGTCCGATCTTAAACATCCGGTTGAGGACGCTTTCCACGTGTCTCAGGTCTTTAAAGACCTCCCCGTCGTCGATTTCGTAGGGGTATACCTCATCAAAGCCTGCCTTGACGAGCGATTGCGTCACACGCTGCCCGTAAAGAGGGAAGACGGTCTTGTTAGAGACTACCGCGATTTTCTTGCTGAACCCCAAGGAGGATAGTTTTTCTCCAAGCGAGTCGATCGCGCCGGTTTCGATTGAGATTTCGTAGCTTCTTGCTCCCAGATTTACTGTTAAATTATTTGTTAAATTGTTCACCGGCTCATCAACTTCGCGGATTGAATAATCTCTTCGGCTGCAAGAATTGGCGTCTTGTCCCCCGTATCTATTACAATGTCGGCATTTAAATAAAAAGGCCTCCTGAAGTCAAGGAGTTCCCTGATTTTGGCCAACGGGTCTGCGACATTGAGGAGCGGCCTGTCATTGCCGCCGGAGACGCGGGCAAATATAATCTCAGGGGCGGCCGTAAGATTGGCCACGATGCCTTTTTTGCGCAGAAGCTCAATATTTTCTTGTCTTAATACGATGCCGCCTCCGGTGGATATGACCACATTAGAGAGGGTGGAGATTTTATTAACTGTTTCTGTCTCTATATCCCTGAATCTGGCCTCGCCCATAGTGGCGAATATCTCGGTGATCTTCATCCCCTGCGCCTTTTCTATCTCCGAGTCGATGTCAATCAGGTTTCTTCCAAGCAGCTTCGCCAGAACCCTTCCTATCGTTGTCTTGCCCGTTCCCATAAAGCCGGTCAGCACTATGTTTTTCAATTAGTTTTTACCTTCATTTATATGTCCGATAAATATCTCATATAATTATAATAGTTGGCCTTTGTTTCGTCAATGGCGTCGCCGCCGAATTTATCCAAAAAGACATCGGCAAGGACGACTGCCGTCATGGCCTCGGCAATGACCGAACACGAAGGCACGGCGCATACATCAGAGCGCTCATAGGCGGCCTCAATTGCTGTCTTTGATAGTAAATCGACTGATTTCAGGGGTTTTTTTCTCAGTGTTGGAATTGGTTTCATTGCGGCACGCAGCACTATGGGCATCCCGTTACTCATACCGCCCTCTATGCCGCCCATGTTGTTAGTCTTTCGGTAAAAGCCAAATTGCGGCGTTTTAGGTTTTTCATAGAATATCTCGTCCATAACCTGTGAGCCGTTTAGTGTGGCGGCATGAAAACCTATGCCTGTTTCAACGCCCTTGACGGCCTGAATGCTCATGATGGCCTGCGCTAATCTGCCGTCGAGTTTTTTGTCCCACTGGATGTGTGAGCCTAAACCTACGGGGACATTCGTCGAAAACACTATGAACGTTCCACCAAGCGTGTCGCCGGTACATATTGCCTCGCCGATTGCGTTAATCATCTTCCGCTTGTCATGCTCATAGGGCGTACGCACGATAAAGTTATCGAGGTCTGGTTCCTCGGCCATTTTGGATAATTTGATGAGTTCGCCGCCTTCTAACGCATTAGGCAACGTGCCGATTTGGACATTTCCTATGG
This sequence comes from Nitrospirota bacterium, assembly GCA_015233485.1. Taxonomy (GTDB): domain Bacteria; phylum Nitrospirota; class Thermodesulfovibrionia; order Thermodesulfovibrionales; family Magnetobacteriaceae; genus Magnetominusculus. The sequence goes on along the minus strand of JADFXO010000039.1, from coordinate 13,927 downwards.
AAGTTACAAAACTGCCTATGAAGATGTCGAATTCTTGTAAAAATCTCTTGCAAACCGCCCCAAGTGCTACCCTTGTCGTAGTTTCGCGGGCTGAGGCGCGTTCAAGTATGTTCCTTATGTCCTTAAAATTATATTTAGCCACTCCGGCAAGATCTGCGTGCCCGGGCCTCGGTCTGGTTACCACATCGATTGAGCCTTCATCTTCTGATGAGAGGGACATTCCCTTTGACCAGTTGGCCCAGTCCTTGTTTGTAATCTTTATGGCAATCGGGCTTCCCAGTGTCTTTCCCCATCTGACGCCGGAGAGGATTTCCGCCTTGTCGGTCTCTATCGCCATCCTGCCGCCCCTGCCGTAACCCATTTGCCTGCGCACGAGTTCTTTGTCTATGTCCTCCTGAGAAAGGGGCATATTGGAGGGCAGCCCTTCCACAATGCCAACGAGTGCCTGCCCGTGTGACTCTCCGGCGGTTATTATTTTTATGCCTGACATATTTCCTCGCTAAAAAAAGGGGAGTTCACTGCCTCCCCTTTAGAAATAGATTTATAACCAAATATATCCTACGAAGGTTCCTCCGCCTCTCTGTTTACAATCCTCGGTGTTATGAAGATCAAATACTCGTTAGCTGTTAGTGAATAGCTATTGGTCCTAAACAACCATCCCAGTATAGGTATATCTTTCAGAAAGGGAAGACCCTCGTCACCCTTCGTCTCCTTCGTTGCAAAAACACCGCCCAAGACCAGAGTTTCGCCGTCTTTTATCAACACCTTTGTATCTTCCGCAATCTTTGTTGTTTGAGGGGCTGAGCTGCCTCCGATTGTAACTGATTGTAAGAAGTCCTCCTTGTTGATGCTTAGCAGCAATAGAACCGAATTGTCGGGGGTAATCTGCGGCGTAACGTCTATTTTTATCGTTACGTCTTTAAAGGCTGCCGAGATTTCACCCTGCGCGTTCATCTGCGGATACGGAATGCTCTGACCCTGAGATATGGTGGCCTTCTGTAGATTCAACGTCAGAAGGCGAGGGTTTGTGAGGACTTTCCCCTCATTGGTCTGTTCCAACGCCTGAAGTTTTAAGTCCAGCCCGGCCGTCTTGGCGGCATTCATAAAACCAAGCGCTATGCCGTCTGTACCTGCGCTGGATAATACCGTAGGTAAAGTACCCAGATATGAATTACCCGCCAGAGAACCCATGGTGCCGCCAATGCCAAGTCCGCTGGTGTGCCCACTGCTGGCAGCCGACTTATCATACGACAGTATGCCCCAGTTTATGCCGAGACTGTCATTGACGCCCTTTGAAACCTCCACTATTCTTGCCTCTATCAACACCTGCTGCGGCGGCTTGTCTAATTGCCTGATCATTTTGTCTATATTGTCCATGACGCGCGGTATATCTACCACAATAATGGAGCTTGTCCTTTTATCGACTGTCATCGTTCCTCGTGGAGATAGTAGCCCGGACGATGAACCAGAGGCAGGCGCAGTGGCGGCAGCAGGGGGCATGGAGGAGGTAGGTGTGGCCGATGGCGTTGAAGTGAGAATGGCCTTAATTTCATCGACCGTTGCGTAACTGATTCTGAATATTCTGGTTACAAGGGGTTCCAACTGTTCTTGCGTAGTTTTCATTTCCCCATTGTCCTTCACCCTTTTTAGTTCTTCTGCCCTCTCATCATCAAGTTTTTTGGTGGGGGCGATTCTTATTATATTTCCGGTGATGTCACAGCCCAGAGAGTGAATCTTCAGTATCAGGTCGACTATCTGGAACCACGGCGCGTCCTTCACCTGCATGGTTATTTGCCCCTGAACAGTGGGGTCGACAACCAAGTTGCATCCACTTTCCTCTGCCAGCACCTTGAAAACCGACACTATGCCCGCGCTTTGAAAATCCAGGCTGAGCAGCTTGTTGTTCGTACCGCAGGGTACGGGTTTACCGCAGAGAACGCCCGTTATATCGGCAGCCGGCGACTTTGCATCTGCCGTGTTATCAGCTGATGGCGCCAAGGGGCAGGAGTTGGGTGCTGTTCGTGGAAGGGAGGCATCACACGGTGGGGGGGGAAGTTTGCCCTTAGGGGGGGACTTCGCGTCCGCTTTTTTGCCTTCTGAAACGGCAGCCTTACGCCTGGCATCTATGCCGGCCGTTTTTTTCGCTGCCGCCGCTGCCAACTCCGTCGTCGTCAAAGACACTATCACCGTGTCGCCTACGGTCAATACCTTCGATGAGGCGTCTTTATCCAGCGTCATAATTATTCGTATTCCTGAGGGCCTTTCCTCCCATTTGAGTCCCTTTACCGGGGGGAGTAAATCAGTAGGCATAACTGCCGATAAGCGCACACCGGGTATGTCCAGAAGCAATGTCTCTCTCAGCTTTGTGAAATTCGGCTTCATAGCGCCGTCGCCCTGTATTACTACGTTTATGGCGCCGTCTTCTTTTTTAAATGTCAGCCCTGTTATGCCCCTTGCGTCAGAGTTGAATGGGGCAGAGGCTTTTCCCGCAGTTGGGACAGGGGCGTTTTCCGCAGTTTCGGTCTCCGGCATTACAAATTCGTCTCCATCCTGGGCGGCCTGTGGCTGTTGCGGGCTGGCCAGGGTATCATCTAACCTTTTGACGTTAATTGTCAGCACGTTGCCGTTAAGAGAATGGACGACATCCAGAGGGGCGGTCAAGGTTATCTCAACAAGGGTTTCCTTTACGGGCACTGTCTTATTTATAAACGCAACTTCGCTTATGCCATCTTTTTTAGGGACGATTCGCTCTGTAAAAAGCCCCTGGCTGACCCCTTTTAGTTCAATAAACACCTTAAACGGGTCGGCAGTTCTCGAAAAGGAATATTCAAAGTTCTCGGCTGCCGTGATTTTCAGCGAATAGTCATCAACGCTGACCTCCGTCAACACGTTTTCAGATACGGCGCGCACGGGTTCGTCGCCCATTGTGGTGTTTGTGGTCACGCATCCTGAAATCAATAATACGGCCAACAAAAATAAAGCAGGTATGTTACCTGTTTTGATCATAACCTTTCCTCCGGGGGAGACTGCCCTTTATGAAGTAAATAATTTTAATGTCTGAGTAGGTAACTCCGTTAAAAAGAAAACTGGATTCCTGCTTTCGCAGGAATGACAGACACAACAGACGAGACAAGACAGATAGATAGGACGGCAACAGAGGTGGAGTACTACCAACGATATTACGACACAACAAACGAGACAAGACAGACACATAGGACGGGCATGACAGAACAGACGAACACATAGGCCTGTCATTCCTGCGAAAGCAGGAATCCAGAAAAAAACCCTCTGCCGGAGTTAACTTAATAGGCATTATCATTTTCTATTAACCTTTTTCTTATGAGAGACCTTTGCGTGGACAGCCTTTTTTTGAGTCGCGGCTTTTTGAGTCACTGCCGGGTGGGGAATTATGGCCTGTTGTATGTCCGCGGGATTTATATCCAAACATATGCTGCCGCTGCCTGCCGCTACGTTTGCCCGTTTTATAATCTTCATTTCACCTCCGGCATCAGAGAACATGATGGTCAGGTCATTTATATGTATTGGTGGCTGGCTGGACTTGATGTCAGCAGTGGACGTAAGCGCATCACCCGGGACTATCTTAATTACGTCGCCTTCTACAAGTTTCTTTAATTTAGTGGATTCCATGATTAAATCAAGGGCCTTGTCCCATGGCATGTCCTTGACATGAATCGTCACCTTGCCGATTACGTGCGGGTCAACCACTATATTATAGTCGCTTACGTAGGCTATGAGTTTCAGAACCGCAAGGATGTCGACGTTATTGAAATTCAGCGTGATAGTGTTTTTTTTCTTTGAATTATCAGGCCTGGCCTGCGTCGTAATGTCAGGTTTGGCCTGCGGTGTGGGAGAAGGCACTGGTTTGTCTTCGGTTGAGACCTCAGGGGTAGCAATCCTATCTTTCGCGGCAGAGGTCTTTTTTTCCACAGGAGCAGCTTGGGCCATCGCGGCAGCGTCACCTATTATGATAACGAGCCTCTCGCCCTGGCCGTCGACCTTATATTGCGCGTTTTCTGATAAATCCATCACTATGCGAACCTTGTCCTTATACTGCGCCCACCGTATTGCCCTGACGGGTGGTGCAACATCTTTCGGCGCCACAGCCGCCATTTTTACCCCCCGTAAATCCACGACGACCCTGCCGTTGAGAGTGGATACGTCCGGCGTTAACAAACCGTCTCCTTCTATCTCCACTCTGGCCGCATTATCCGCGTCTTTGGCAAATCTGACACCCGTTACACTTTTCCCCGCCGGCAGATGTCCTTTATTTTGCGGAGGCCTGACTACGGGCTGCCCGGAATTCATGCCCGGCTCTGGTTTATCAAACGCCAGCGTGAGGGTGTTATTGGCATACTTATCCTTTATCCCGGCATCCGAGGCAAGAGTCAACACTACCACACACCCTGCCCTCTGGTTGTCAGCCGACTTTATCTTCATATCTGCCACCTTTGTGCTTCCCGGCAGTATAATATCCTTAAAGCGGCCAGGGGAGACGTCAAACAGCTCGATCCTCTTTGTATATGAGTCCTTGGTGTCTGCCATCTTGTACCCGAATGGTTTAGAGGCCGTTATGTTTACCAATTCATTTGTCACTTCTATTGATGTGATGGCATTGCCAGTCTGTTGTTCATATTGGCCGCCGGCAGTTGCTGCCTTAGAGTTGTCAGGTACGGAGGGTTTGGCCGCCGCCGCTGTTACAGGTTCCTTTGCAAGGTCTGTCGATATGATGGCGTTGTCTGCCTGTTGTTGCGGGGCATTCGGGGCATTTCTTGTGGTTTCAATTGCCGGGGTGCAGCTGCACAGATAAACGAGACATAAGATAGTGGCTGTCGATCCCTTTATTCTCGTCGCTCTTGTCATTTCTGTCATATTAATCATTCTTGGCCCTCTTTCCTCAGTGGTATTGGATGTAAAGACTTGTCCTCTTTGCCGAGGTCGTCATATGTAATTGTTTCTACTACTAATTTGTCATTGTTTATTTTGACAACCCTTCCGCCTTCTCTGCCCACATAAGTCCCCACGTTGATTACGTATGTCTTCCCGTCGATTTCTACGACGGCATATCTTTTCTTTGCATCTACCACGATCCCCTTTAAGACTATAGCATTTAGTTCAGGTTCCTCAAGCGGTGAATGGGCGCGGGGCGGCCTGTTCGGTTTTACCGATGCCGATGCCGACAGCCTCTTTTTCCTCTCTACCAGCGACAAGAATGGGTCTCTCCTTCCATTCGGTTCATAGATGTACCGCTCTATTGTAAGAGGCGTTAACGCCGCGGCCGTCTCATTGTCCATTGGGACGGCCGCGGCCAGAGGTGACTGGCCGGGGGGAGACGCCGCACATTCACCCGGCAGATAAACGCCCGAAAGACAACAGACGCACAGCACCGCTAAAAGGCATAAAATCCTCATCATATCCCTGCAATCCATATCATTTGGCCTATCACATTTGTCTATCATTTGTCTATCTACTTGCCCGGGCCTTTGCCCTTGTCCTCAGTGATGGCGGAAAAGGTCGAGGCCCCAAGGCTTATTGACAGAATAGCCTCGTCGCCCGATACCCGCGGGTTGCTCAAATCGATTTTCGATGTGTTGACTATCCTGTCAAGCCCCGTTATTCTGCTTAGGAAATCGCCAAGTTTGTGATATGTGCCTTGTACCAGCACCCTGACGGGAATCTCATAAAGTATATTGCTCGGATGGTTTTTCCTTGGCTGCGGCTCCCACAGATCCACCTTCAATCCGGCACTTATCGCATTGTCAGATACCTGCTTAAGAAGATTCGTTATCTCGTGTTCTTCGGGCAGATGCCTCCTGATTGTATTATACTCCTGTTCGGCCAATCTCTTCTGTGCCTGCAGGCCAGGCAGCTTTGCCACCCTTTTCTCTGCTGTGGCTATATCTTCGTCTGTCTTTTTGAGTTCCACTTTCAACTTATCGATTTGTTCGGCAGTCGGGCTGTATATTACCAGATAAAAAGGTATGGCTATTATGATGGCCGGCATAAACGCTATCAATGCCTTAAGGCCGGGGTGAAGTTTATTTATGTCTGGAAGCGCAAGCATTATGCCGCCTTAACCACTGTATTTATGCTCATCTGCATATCAAAATAATACACGGGCATGTCCGCGCGTCCCGTGCCTCCCATACTTACAGAACCGCTTTGGGATTTGCTCAGATAGACGTTATTAAACAGTTTTGAACTCTTAAGTTTGTTTACGAATATGACTAAATCGTCGTTTTTCTCGGCAGCGCCGCTTAACGACAGGCCTTGTTCGTTTATGCTCATCTTTGTCAGCCAGACATTATCCGGCAGGAGTTTACTTATTTCATCAAGAACCTTGACGGGGGTGCTTTGGTTGGCTATCAACTGTTCTATCACCTTTTTATTATCGGCAATCTCCTTGATTTTCTTCTCAAGGGCCTCGACATCTTTCGTCTTATTTTTCAATGCCTCAAGTTGCTTGGCCTTCTCAGCCTTCTCCTTTTGCATCATGCCCAGCTTGTTTGACAAAATCTTATACCCGAAGCCCGCCCCTCCTAATGAGACCACCAGCACCAATACGATTGCCGCGTACAGGACAGGTATCGCAGCGGGGGGTTTTTTTCTTTTTTTCGCCTTTCCATCTGATGGAAGGAGATTTATTTTGATCATCTGTCTCCGAGCCTTCGTGTTGCCAGCCCGACGGCTATCGTGGCTATCGGGGCTATGGACTCTATATAAGCGGCGTCGATACCCTTTGGTATCTTTATATCCTTAAAAGGATTTAACAGCGACACGGGATAGCCTGTCATGTCCGACAACTTCTCTTTTAAACCCTTCACCAGCGCCCCTCCACCGCCGAGCCACAAACCCTCTATTGCCTCCATCTCCGGAGAATCGCTGAAGAAATCCAGCGAATGATTTATCTCCATCACTATGTCCTCTGATACCCCATCAAGCACAGGGGCCGCCTGTTCGGGGGTAACTCCGTTTACTGTCATGCCGGCCTTTATCTTTTCAGCATCTTCGTATGATACCGAGAATTGCCTCATCAGGGCCTCGGTGTGATTTCTGCTCCCAATGGAGCTGTCTCTTGTGAAGGCGGATATTCCGCTTTTTAAGATGTTTATCGTTGTGTTCGACGCGCCCACATTGAGCAGGGCCACACTTCTGGCCGCTTCGGATTTATAGTTTGCCCCATACATGTTCTCAAGCGTAAAGGCGTCTACGTCTACTATAACCGGAGTTAATCCGGCGTCTTTGACTGCGCTTATGTAGCTGTTTAATACATCTTTTTTCACCGCTACCAGAATAACGTCTATCTGCCCAGGCTCATCGGCGGGGCCAAGTATCTGATAATCCAGATTTACGTCGTCTATCCCAAACGGCACGTACTGTTCTGCCTCATAACGTATATTTTCGTTTAACACCTCCTCTGTCATGTCCGGCAGCGTGATGCGTTTGATTATTACAGAGGAGTGTCCGGAGATAGATATTACCACATTTTTGGTCTTTATCTTTGCCTTTTTGACGAGCGCCTTGATTGCATCGGAGAGCTTTTGCGAGTCTGCCACCACGTTTTCGACTATCAGGTCAGAATCAATCGGCAGGTAATCAAACAGTTCCAACTCGTAACCGGTCTTGAGGTCTTTCAACTGCACGGCCTTTATGCTGGACGACCCTATGTCCAGCCCAAGCAGCGCTTTAGGCCCAAATATATCTAGCACACTATATTTCTAACATAATCTAAAAATCTTGTCAAGGGTTTTTTTCTATTTTTTAGCTACTTGAGAATGTATTATAAAATTCTGCTTTAACTATTGCGAGGGCTTTTTCCCAAAAAAGCCGTCACCTTAATTTTATTGTCCGCGTACGTGCCAATCGCGAATAATTTTCCTCTTATGTCTTTTAATCTCATGGCTGACCCATTTTCGCGGCCGGGGGCGTAGTCATCAAGCGTAGAACCGTTTAGTATCTTCCTTTGTTCATCAGGGGTAAGCGTCCTTTCGCCGAGGTGGCATAGTGTCTCGTCCATAGACAGAACCCGCGCGCTTTCAAGGGTATCGAATCCGCATGAGCCTGTTATGCTGAAATTCCCGACGCCTGTACGTTTGAGCGCGTGGACATATCCGCATGAACCGAGGCTCCCGGCAAGGTCGCTGCAGAGGCTTCTGACGTATGTACCCTTTGAGCAGTGTAAGGACAGCGTAATGTATGGCAAATCAAAGGCCGTCAGGCTGATTGCGAATATGGTAATGGTGCGCTGTTTGCGCTCAACCTCAAGCCCCTTGCGGGCGAGTTTATACAGGGGGGTACCGTTTACCTTCAGGGCCGAGTACATTGGCGGGGTTTGGGAAATTACACCCGTGAATGCCTTCAATGCCTCCACAACGCCTTCGGCGGTTATCCCTGACACAGGGGCTGTCCTGATGATTTTACCCTCTCTGTCGAGGGTTTCCGTGTGCTCTCCGAGCTTTACGACGGCGGTGTATCTCTTGTCCAGCGTGGCCAGATAAGGGGTGAGTTTTGTGGCATTGCCGCAAAGCACGACCAGCACCCCCTCGGCCAGAGGGTCAAGCGTGCCGGCATGGCCGGCCTTGCCGAGTTTTAGCACAGACTTTATTCGCTGCACCGCGGTATGGGAGGATATTCCTTCCGGCTTGTTGAAATTTATGGCGCCGCTAATCACCCCCGGAGGACTCTCCTATTCCGTCCAAAGATTCCATGAGCGCCTTTTTTGAAGTCTCTATGTCTCCTGTTATTCTAAAGCCGGCCGCGTTTTTATGCCCGCCCCCGCCCAGTTTCTCGGCTATTTTAGCCACATTCACATCCCCTCGCGAGCGCAGTGAGGCCTTCCAGAAGTCCTTGCCCGTCTCTTTAAACAGGGCCGCTACCTTTATGGTATTAATCATAATGGGGAAGTTGACAAAATTTTCTGTGTCTTCGGGCTTGGCGCCAGTTCTTTTCAGCATATCGCTCGTTATAAAGCATATAGCCGTGTTTTTTTGTATCTCAAGATTATTGAGCATATGCTTGAGGAGCATGAATTTTGCCTCAGTCCAGTTATTATGCAGGCGGTCGGCTACGAACGACGGCCTGACTCCTTTTGAGATGAGGTCGGCGGCCACAGTCAGAGACTCAGCCGTCGTGTTGGAGTACCTGAATATCCCCGTATCCACGGCGATAGCCGCATAGAGATTTAAGGCAATAGCACCGCTTATCTCAACGCCGAGGGATTTTATTAGAAAATATATCATCAGGCCTGTAGCCGGGGATTTCGGCACTACCCATCTGATATCGCCGAAGCTGGATTCCGTTTCATGGTGGTCGATGACGATTGTATATTTAAACTTCACCCGTTCTATATCCGCCCTGTTGGGGGCATTGCAGTCAACAAGCACTAGGACAGCGTCCTCGGACGACTTTAGATCGCTAATCGGCGCTATCCGGGAGGCTTCAGGGAGGAAATTAAACATATCAGGCACGGGGTCGCGCGAAAAGACTATAGCCTTTTTGCCGATGGTGCAAAGCGCGCTCTCCAGCGCAAGGGCGGACCCAAGGGCGTCGCCGTCGGGAAACATATGCGGTACGATGTAGAATTTGTCGTTTTCTTTTAAGTATGACACTAAGTGCTCAGGAGGTTTCATTTTTCATCCTTTCTCTTTCATCCTTTTCTATATTTTTTAACAGGCCGTCGATTTTCATTCCGTAGGCAAGAGACTTATCTTCCGCAAAAACTATGTTTGGAATCTGCCTCAGCTTGACGTTTTTTGCGGCCTCATGGCGGATAAATCCGGCCGCTGTGTTCAGTATCTTTAATGTCTTGCTTATTTCACCCTTTTTCAGTACGCTTATAAACACGTGCGCCGTTTTAAGGTCGTCGCTTAATTCTACGTCTGTAACCGTGACAAATCCAAGCCGCGGGTCTTTTATTCTGCTTAGGACAATCTCCGAAATCTCCTGCCTCAGCAGATCGCCTACACGCTGTGACCGCTTATAGGGCAGCATCAGGAAAGCTCCAGCGAATAATCGAGAATTTCTATCTGCGGGTCTTTTTCTATCATATTTTTTACGTTTTCAAGCGTGCTGTTTACGTGCTGCGTGTCAGTGGATATACAGGCCGCGTAAAGCTCTACGCGCTGCCACAGGTCGTTTGCCTCCTCAGCCAGTGAGACGTTGAACTTGTTCTTTATCTTGTCTTTTACCGATTTGATGACAAACCTCTTAGCCTTCAGTGAGCCTGCATCCGGTATGTATATGCTGATTCGCATTATGCCCAGTATCATAAATCAGTATCATAAGCTGATATCATAAGGAACAAGGGTTACAGTTTACCGGCAACCTTTTCTATCTTAAAGTTCTCCAGAATGTCGCCGACTTTAAGGTCGTTGAAGTTCTCTACGAGAATGCCGCATTCGTAACCCTTCTGAGCCTCTTTTATATCGTCTTTAAACCTGCGCAGCGTAGCGATTTTCCCGTCATATATAACTATGTTGTCTCTGATTACCCTGATACCGTCGCTTCCCCGCTGAATAACACCTTCGGTTACCTGACAGCCTGCAATTGTGCCGATTTTCGATATAGTAAACAACTTATGCACCTCTGCGGTACCAAGGATAGTCTCTTTCAGGGTTGGCTCAAGCAAACCCTCAAGGGCCTTTCTTACGTCGTCAATAGCGTCGTATATGACGTTATAGAATCTGATATCCACGCCTTCCCTGTCGGCAAGCTTCATGCTCTTGGCATCGGTCCGCACGTTAAACCCGATGATTATTGCGTTTGAAGCCGACGCCAGCATTACGTCGGATTCGTTGATGCCGCCCATGGAGGTATGGATAACCTTTACCTTTACCTCTTCGTGCTTTATCCCCTCCAGAGACGACCTGAGGGCCTCGGCAGAGCCTTGCACATCGGCCTTTATGATAATATTCAGTTCCTTTATCTCAAGCTCTTTGATTCTGGCGTAGAGTTCGTCGAGGTTGAGTTTTTTTGCATGTGCCACGGTCAGTGACTGTGCCTTTTGTTTTCTGGATAGTGTTATCTGCCGCGCCTTTTTTTCGTCGTCCACTACCATGAACATCTCACCAGCGTTTGGCACGTCCGAAAATCCTATGACCTCAACGGGGGTTGAGGGTGTGGCTGCTATTGTCTTAACGCCGACATCATCTATGAGTGCCCTGACACGGCCAAAATTTACTCCAGCTACGAATACATCGCCGACCTTAAGCGTCCCCGACTGAATGAGTACGGTTGCTATTGCCCCGCGCCCCTTGTCCAGCCTCGATTCGATTATCACCCCGCGCGCCGGCTTCTTGGGGTTTGCCTTTAGTTCCATCATCTCGGCCTGCAGGATAATCATCTCAAGCAGGTCTTCTATGCCGATTTTTTTCTTTGCCGATACCTCGACAAATATATTCTTGCCGCCCCACGCCTCTGATATTACCTCATGCTCGGCGAGTTCTTTTTTCACCCTGTCTATGTCGGCGTTGGGTTTATCTATTTTATTTACGGCCGCTACTATGGGCACTCCGGCGGCCCTTGCGTGGTCTATGGCCTCGATGGTTTGGGGCATTACGCCGTCGTCGGCCGCTACTACGAGCACGACGATGTCGGTTACTTTTGCCCCGCGCGCCCTCATTGTAGTGAATGCCTCGTGTCCCGGGGTATCCAGAAACACGATTTCCTTGCCTTTGAGCGTAACCTTATATGCCCCGATGTGCTGGGTTATTCCTCCGGCCTCGGACTCCGTTACCTTGGTCTTTCTGATGGCATCAAGAAGTGAAGTCTTGCCGTGGTCGACGTGTCCCATAATTGTAACAACGGGGGGGCGGTGAATAAGCCCTTCGATGTCGTCCTGCACCTCGGCCATATCGAAATCCTCCACCTCGGATACCTCTATTTTCACGCCGAAGGCCTCGGCCACTATGGAGGCGGCCTCAATGTCTATGGGCTGATTTATAGTGGGCATCGTGCCGAGTTCCATGAATTTCTTTATTACTTCTGAGATTTTCTGCCCGATGGCCTTTGCGAATTCATTTACGGTAGTGCCTTCCTGGATTTTCATTACCTTCTTACGGGGGACGGTTGCCGGGATCAGTTGTTTTTGCGGCATCGAGCGCGACGACGAGCGTGAGCGCATCCCCTTTTTGTTCGAGCGCGAGTCGAATATCTTTTTCTGCTCGACCTTTCTTATAGACTGGAAGGCGCGCTGCATACTTACCTTCGGTTTGGCCTTCTCCGCTTTTTCAACTTCGACCTTCTTTTTAAATCTATCGGGAATAGTTATCTCATCCTCTTCTTCGGTCTTCGCAACGACAACGCCGGCAATAGGTATGAGCTTTTCTTTATCTTTATCCGGCCGGGCCGGTTGAGCCGGTTGAGCAGATTTAGGGACGCCGTGCGGCTGCTGCGGCCTCGCTGCCGGTTTCTTTTGATTGGATGCCTGTTGTTTAGCAGCCGGAGAGTATCTTTTTTCGTTCTGGGGGGCTTGTCTTGCCGGTTGCGCATCTTGTCTTGCTGCCGACGGCCTTGCCGACGGCGGCGATGATGGCGGCGTATATGGCGGCCTTGCCTGTGAAGGTGTATGTGGCCTCGGAGACGGCGACGATGATGGCGGTGAATATGGCCTCGCCGGCGGTGTGTACGGCGTACTTGATTTCACGGGTTCGATAGTCGCTGTTCCCTTAACGACGGCCTTAAGTCTGTCTGCCTGTTCCTGCGTTAAGCTATGTGAGTGAGATGTTTTGCCTTCGATGCCCATCTTTTTTATAGTATCAAGCAGTAATTTGTTTGTTACGTCTAGTTCTTTGGCAATTTCGTTTATCCTTATTGTGTGCATGAAGCCCCGACCTCCGTTTTCAATAACTCCCTCCATGCCGGCAACGCAGTTATTTTTCTTTTTAAAAATTTATTTATTTTTTTCTCATCCATAAACTTATCCACACACTTCTTATCAGGGCACAGGTAGTATCCCCTGCCCTGCATTTTCTTAAACTTGTCGAATATCGGGGTGTCTTCCGGCACTACTATCCTCAAAAGCCCGCCTTTTGCGTTCTTTTTCCTGCAGCAAACACATGTCCTTTCTGGCACCCGCAACATCACTCATACACATGTTATCATAAATACACAGTATTGTGCAACCCACAAAAGTAATCATATGGCACATGGCGCCGGCGCTTTACAAAGTATTTGATTTATTGTAAAATTCTTATAGTCGGTTCTGCACCGGCACAAGACAAAATATTTACAGAGGAGGCCTGCGATGGAAAGGACAGGGGTGATAACGTTTCAGGGCGGCGGCCTGACGCTGCTTGGCACGGAGGTAAAGGTTGGGGACAAGGCGCCGGAGTTCACAGCATTAGACAACGGGTTAGGTGCGGTTGCCCTGAAGGATTTCATGGGTAAGACGGTAGTAATCAGCGTAACGCCGTCGCTGGACACGCCGGTTTGCGACAGGCAGCTTAGGAAGTTCAACGAATCCGCGGCCGGCTTAGGCACGGATATAGTGGTGTTAAATATCAGCATGGACCTGCCGTTTGCAAACGCCAGATTTTGCGCCGCTGCCGGCATTGACAGGGTTAAAACCCTATCTGACCACAAAGACGCGTCATTCGCAATGGCCTACGGCCTCCTGATAAAGGAACTACGCCTCCTGGCGCGCGCCATAGTAATAATAGACAAGACCGGCACAATCAAATACATAGAGGTAGTGCCGGAGGTCACAAACCACCCGGACTACGAAAAGGCCCTTGCCGCTGTAAAGTAAAAGGATTAAAGACGTGCGACGTGAAGTCGCTGAAATTACTGTAAAGCCTTGTAGAATAAGGACTTTACCCAGTTTTCCGTAACTGGTAGCTTAGTCCGGCAAGCATGGGTGGCAACGCTCCTGTTTGAAGCCCGGATGACAATGTAACCCGTTAACTTCAAA
>JADFXO010000399.1 GCA_015233485.1 Nitrospirota bacterium | reverse complement strand
TTTTCATGTCCCTTGCCGGCAATCAGGACCACATCGCCGGGGACGGCCATATTGACGGCCATTTTTATGGCGTTTTTCCTGTCCGGCTCAACGGTGTAGCGGTCTCCTACGATGCCGTCGAGGATGTGTCTTATAATCTCGCCGGGGTCTTCGTACCTGGGGTTGTCGGACGTAACGATGGCGTAATCGCTAAGTGTAGAGGCAATCCGCCCCATTATTGGCCGTTTTCCGGTATCGCGGTTGCCCCCGCAGCCAAACACGGTTATGATTCTTCCAGTGCACAGCTTTTTCATGCTGTCTATCAGATTATAAAGGGCATCGTCTGTGTGCGCGTAATCGACTATTACCGAGAAATCCTGCCCGCACTCCACCGGCTCAAACCGCCCTCGCACGCTCCTGAGCTTCGAAATACCGCCGATTATGGCGTCATAGGGAATCCCAAGCGCTACTGACGCCGAAAAAGCCGCCAGTATGTTATATATATTGACATATCCCCGCAGATTTGAAACGATATTGTAGTGCCTCCCGCCATATGAGATTTCGAAATCCAGCCCGTTGGCAAAACGTTTAATATTTACCGCCCTGACATCCGCGCGGCTGTCCATCCCGTACGCCAATATATCAGTGCCCCTTGACAACCGTTCTTTTATAAGCTCCCGGCCAAACTCATCATCCGCGTTTATTACGGACACGCCACCCGGCTTTAACAGCTCATTAAAAAGTCTCTTTTTAGATTTAAAATACTCGTCCATGTCCTTGTGGTAATCAAGGTGGTCGCGCGTGAGGTTCGTAAAAACCACGACGTCGAACTCGGCGGCGTCAACCCTGTACTGTGCGAGGGCATGGGAGGATATCTCGCTCACGGCGTATTCACAACCCTGCTGCAGCATTATGTTTAAGTACATTTGAAACTCCGGGGCCTCCGGCGTTGTGTGGTAGGCGCTGTAGACGGTATCGCCGACAAGGTACTGAATCGTCCCAATCATGCCGGATTTCTTTCCGTACGCGGTAAGGATTGAGCGCATCAGGTAACATGTCGATGTCTTGCCGTTAGTGCCGGTTACTCCGGTGAGCCTGAGTTCCTTTGATGGGTCGCCGTAGTATTTTGCCGAAACATACGCAAGCGCCCTGCGGACATTCTCCACCCTGACCATAAGGATATCCTTGCCGCTGAAGGCGTCAACATCGATTTCGTCTTCGTAGATAACCGAGTGGGCGCCTTTTTTTATTGCCTCTTTGATGTAGGCGTGGCCGTCGGAGTGCTGCCCTTTTACTGCGAAAAACATCGTACCCTTCTCTATTCTCCTTGAGTCATAGGAGATGCCGTCTGCGCTTTTGTTCAGGTTGCCATTTATCTCCCTGACGCCAATTTTGTCCAGTATTTGAGCTATATTCATTCTATTAAACCATTCCTTTCTATAATTGCCGGCTTGCCGGCTGCTTAGTTGTGTTGCTTTTTGCCGATGGATTCGTTTTCGACAACCAACGTGGTACTTTTTAGTTTCTCTTCTTTTGGCACGTTCAAATAAGTAAGGGCCTTAGTGGCGATGTTCTTAAAAACAGGGCCGGCAACAACACCGCCATAGATAGCGCCGCGAGGTTTCCACACGACGACTATTATAGAAAATACCGGTTTATCTGCAGGCACAAAGCCGACAAATGAACTGATAAAATCGGGGTGAGAGTAGCCGCCCTGCGCCCTGTCATAGATTTGCGCCGTACCCGTCTTACCGGCTACGAGGTTGCCCTCGACGCGCGCAAATGTTGCAGTACCGCCTTCTTCTGTAACCATTGTGAAGGCTTTTTTGAGTATGTCGATTGTCTTTTTCGAGATCACCTGTTCGGTTCCATCATACTTTTTCTTTACCGAATAGGCCTTGCCGTCGGCCATAACAATTTCCTTCACGACGGAGGGCGAGACTTTATACCCGCCGTTGGCCACAATCGAATATGCGGTAACCATCTGAAGCGGCGTTACGGCAACCTCCTGTCCTATGGGTATGCACCCGATAGAGACACCACTCCAGCGCTCAGGTTTTCTCAAGCGTCCGGAGACCTCACCTGGTAAATCTATGCCAGACTTTTCTCCAAAACCGTAATTCCTGATATAACTGTAAAGCCTTTGTTTGCCCAGACGCATTGCTAGTTTTATCGTCCCCACGTTGGAAGACTTTTGTATAACCTCCATAAATGTGAGGACACCGTGAGGATGGGCGTCCTTTATCCTCTTGCCGCCGACTTCTATAGCACCCATAAGGCAGTCGATTTTCTCGTCCGGCCTGGTAAGGTTCTCCTCTAAAGCGCCGGTTGCCGTTACTATCTTAAAGGTAGAGCCAGGTTCATAGAAATCCGTAATGGCACGGTTGCGTCTTGCGGCCGGACCGTATTTGCCGGGGGAGTTCAGGTCAAACGTGGGGCGGTTTGAAAGGGCAAGTATCTCACCCGTATATGGGTCCATCATTATGGCGGTAGCGGCGGCGGCGTGCCACTTTTCCATCGCGTCGTCGAGTTCTTTTTCCACAATGTACTGAAGCCCCTGGTCTATGGTCAGGGTGATGGTGCTGCCCGTCCTTTCGTTTTCGTTCGTATTGTAGAACGTGTTGCCGCGGGCGTCTTTTTCAACGGTGTATTTGCCGCCCTGTTCGACAAGTTCTTTGTCATAAACGGCCTCTACACCCTCAAGCCCCCTGTTGTCTATGTTTACAAAACCTATGACATGCGCGGCCATATATCCCAGCGAATAGTACCGCTTAGGTTCAGCGGTCAGGCCGATTCCGCTTAACCTCATCTCCTGCAGTTTATCGGTTTCTTCGATAGGGATTTTTCGTTTGAGCCACACAAAGTTCTTTTTCCCCCTGACTTGCGCCGACAGCTCTTCGAAGCTCACGCCGATAATGCCGGACACTTCCTGCAGCCTCTTATCGCTCTCGTTATAGTTGGTCTTGTCCAGATACACCGAATTATCCTCAAGGTTTACGGCAAGCCTCCTGCCAAGCCTGTCGAGGATTATACCGCGGCGCACCTGCACGTCCACCTCTGCCAGGCGCTGATTTTCGGATTTCTTTACGAATTTATCATGTTTCAAAACCATGATATCGAAAAGCCGTGCCAGCAACACAAAAAAACCGACAAAGATCAGCCCATAAATAAATACAAATCGTCTGTTCATTTCCACCTCGCCCCCCTTGAGGGACTGCGAGCAGCCCTACCCCCGTAGATTACAGCCGCTCTTTTACGTAGATTACCCTATTCCTGTCCGGAAACTCAAAGCCCATCTTCTTTATGGCCAGGCTGTCGACGGAGTTCAGAGACAGGAGATTTTCCTTTTTCGCCATGAGATTTCTTTGCTTTTTAAGTAGTTCGTACTGTTTTTGCTGCATGTTGCCAAGTTTGTACTCAAGCGACTTGATGGAAGACCTCAGCCACAACGTGTAAAACACGCTGATAACTATCAGCAACGCGCCAAGGACCAACAAAACGTTACTCAGCATTGTACATCTCTTTTCGCAAATCATAACTTTTGTCCTCCTCTTAGCTTCGCGCTCCTTGCCGCGGGGTTTCTTTCACTGACTTCGGCAGCGGAGGGCGTAATGGGTTTTACAGCTAACACCCTGAAATGGCCATTTGCCTTTTCTTGTCTGAAAAAATTCTTTACGAGCCTGTCCTCAAGGGAATGATATGAGATTACACACAAACGCCCGCCTGCCTTCAGCGTCGTCCCCGATGCCTCAAGCGCGCGCTGCAAGGCCGTCAGTTCGCCGTTTACGTATATCCTGAGCGCCTGAAAGGTCTTCGTCGCAGGATGAGTCCTCCCACGCCCGCCGTATACATTTTCAACGAGTGACGCCAGCTCGCGGCACGTGTCTATAGA
>JADFXO010000398.1 GCA_015233485.1 Nitrospirota bacterium | reverse complement strand
GACTATCGGCCTGATGGATGTGTAGAGCTTGACATCGATGGAGTTATAGATACTGCACGAGAAAAACTTGTAGAGCCTTTTAACCATCCAGCGGTAACCCGGGAAAAACTCCGCCCCGTGGGAGTTAAACACCGCCTTAGCGCCCGATATTGCCGCGACCAAAAGAGCCACCGGCAGGTCATACGGCTTGTGGATGTATATAACATCGTATTTGCCACGTATCAGAGGGATAAGGGCAAAGATACTGAGTGAGAGACGCTCGACAAATTTTCTGAATCTTGTACCGAAGTTCGGGACGTATCTCCGGTTCAGATAGGGGTAGGTAAACACCGTAACGCATTCCATCTGCCCGTGCACCGTCTCCACGATATTCTCCCCGCCGACCGCCCTGCCGCCATGAATATGGACTGTGTGCCCTCTTTTTGCAAGGGCGCAGGCTATGCCAAGTGTAAAGGACTCTACGCCGCCGGCCTTCGTAGTTGTTGTCAAATTATAGATGGCTATTTTCATTTATCTCAGAAATCTCCATTATTTTCAGGGACTCGGTTACCGCCGCCAAGACCGCGTCCACAGTTATGGCGGACATACAGTAGGGGGCTTTGCATTTTTTCGTGACGCAGGGGCTACATGGACGCTCCGCGCTGATTATCCTGTGCAGGTGCCGCTCGGTAAGCGCCCCCGTTCCCCAGTGGTTGGAAGGACAAAACAGGGATACGGTTTTCGTGCCGAGGGCTATTGCGATGTGCATAGTGCCGGTGTCGTTTGTGACGAGTACAGAGAGAACCTTAACGAGCGCGGCAAGTTGCTTTACAGACAAGGCTCCGGCAAGGGAAACCGCGCCCTTGCCTATTGCCGCGGCTATATCGCCGCACAGGCGGCGCTCATCGCCTGAGCCGGTGATGACAACTCCTGCCCCCGGATACAGGCGGAGGAGGCGGCTGCCGAGTTCGGCATAAAACCCCTTAGGCCATGCCTTGTAGGACTGGGCGGCGCCGGGCTGAAGGCCGATAATGGGATGAGCGCTGTTTAGGCCACGCGCTGCAAGGACTGCCTTTACGTGTGTTATGTCTTCGGCGTCCGCGTTGAGCACCATTTCTCTGTCGTTCGTGCCGCAGCCCGCGAAGGAGGCCGTCTTTAGCCTTACGTCGATGGCATGGCACTGCCACGGGTCGTCAAACCCGTTTGATTGATTACTCAGGAGAAAGCCGTACTGCCGCGATATTGGTATTTTAAAAATAAACTTCGCCCCGCTCATGTAGGCAAGCGGTGTTGCCTGCGGCTCGTTGCCGTGGAAAATAAGGGCAAGGTCAGGTTTAACGCGGCGTAAGGCCTGGGCGGTACGAATGAATTTCCTGTAGCCGCCGTAATATGGCAAAATGGCGTCTATGTGGGGATTGCCGGCAAAGAGCGCGGCATACCTTATGTTGAGACACGCGGTGATGTGCGCCTCCGGGTATCGAACTCTAACGGCCTTTATGGCGGGCGTGGACATCAATGTATCGCCAAGGGCGGTTGAGGAGATTATTAAAATCGTCTTCACGCCGGAGGGGGAGAAACTGCCGCCGCTGCTGTCCCTTTTATCAAAGCGCTTAATTACCTTCATCGAAAGGTATAACAGACCATCAATTGGATTGAGCTTCATAGGGGCGCCAATTGCCTCCGGCCCATCACACCCAGCCCCCCGCGCGGGGGAAACTCAGAAGCCAAATTAATCGACGAAGCCGTATTTTTTTAACTGGTCAATGAGTTTGTTCTTGTCTATCGGCTTTACAAGGTACTCCGTGCAGCCCCATTCAAAAGCCTCGTCCTTCTCTTCCTGCAAATCATAGGCCGTGGTCATAATGACCTTCACTTTGTACTTGTCCTCTACTCCGGCCTTCTTCTCCATCTCTCTGATATCCTTAAGGGCCTGCTGGCCGTCCATTTCAGGCATCATAATGTCCATGCAGATCAGGTCGTAAGGCTCTCCCTCTTTCCATGACTGCACAAACGCCCCTATGGCCTCTTCGCCGTTTACGGCTACGTCGCACTCCCCATATCTTGACAATATGCGCTGTAAAAGCGTCCTACTTTTAAACTCGTCTTCCACTACCAGTGCCTTCATACTAAACACCTCCTAATGATATATATAGCGGACATTATTTCATTATCTCCACGGTAAACTTTGCTCCGTTTTCCGAGCTTTCAACATAGAGTTTGCCACCCATGTGATTTTCGATTATTATCTTTGACATATACAGGCCTATCCCTATGCCGTCCTCCTTTGTCGTAAAATACGGTTCGAATACCCTGTCGATGACTCCGGCGGAGATACCGGGGCCGTTGTCTCTTACCTCGACAACCACGTTGTCTCTCATATCGGTCAGACTGATGGAGATTTCGCCCCTGTAGCCCGTGCTGAAAAAGTCCCTCCGCCTTTTTTCCCTTATGGCGTCCCTGGCGTTGATTATTAAGTTTAGGAGTACCTGTTTGTATTCCTCCGGATAGCTGAATATCGTTATCTCGGACATACGTGGGGAATCGCTGAGGGCGCGCGCACCCACGTTTACGTTCTGTGCAATGAAATCTATATATATCTGGTTGTTTTCATACTGGAGTTTGATTAAAGAAATACACTCTTCTATCGCGGATTTTACGCTGAAATGGGTTTTTTCACCGGACGGTTTAAAGAAATCCCTGAAATCTGTTATCGTCTTTGACATAAGATTGAGCTGGGCCATGGAATCCCGCGTCATCTCCGTAACGTACGCCTTGGAGATTTCGCCAAATTCATAGGCCTCCTCAAGGTCCTGCACAAGCAGCCCTATTACATTAAGCGGCTGCCTCCACTGGTGCGATATGGCAACCATCATCTCACCCATCGACACGAGCTTCGACTGATGGATTAGCAGGTGTTCCCTCTGCAAACCCTTTTCGATTTCCTCTTTTACCCTTATCTCAAGATTCCTATTCAGCTCTTCAAGCTGCCGGGTCTTTTCCTTTACCACATTTTCCATCTTATGCTTATAGATGGCCATCTCTATCGCAAATTTTAATTCCATCTTTTCAAAGGGCTTAACGATATACCCAAACGATTCGGTGTCTTTTGCACGCTCGAATGTGGCCTCGTCCGTATTTGACGTAAGATACACAACCGGGATGTCATAGAGTGCCTTTATCGCGTCAGCCGCCGCAACGCCGTCCATCGGGCCGCGCAGGGTGATGTCCATAAGGACGAGGCAGGGCCTTTCCGCCTCGGCATGTTTTAAGGCATCCTCACCGGAGAGGACAGCAGACGTAACTTCATAGCCCAAATCTTCAAGCGTGGAACATAGGTTCGTCGCTATTATCCATTCGTCCTCTACAACCAATATCCTTGTCTTAGACATTTTCTTCAACGAATCAGACATAATAAACAGCCTCCGGCCTGCTGTCGCTCTTGCTATCGCTGCTTAGTATAGCATAATTGATTCTATTTTGTCGGGTCAATTTTTATAAACGCCTAAGCCGTGCCGCCCTAAGCCGTGCCGCATTTATGGATGCACAAAACGGGAAATTTTTTCCCAATAGGAAAAAATTATTCACACCAACGGGAAACAGACTCCGCGGCAACGCATCAAGAATCAGCCACACAGCGCGGATCTCCTTATAAATAAACCGTTGGCATGATAGTTGCTTACCTATCGCTTAATGGAACAGATAGAATGGAACAGAATGATAAACGGCATAGGATTAATTGACTATTAATTAAACTATTCAAACAAGGCATGGAGGTGTACAATGGCTGGTTTTGCAATCAACACGAACATTATGTCAATCGATGCCCAGAGGAACTTGAGAGCTACGCAGGTGCCTCAGGCACAGGCAATGCAGCGCCTGTCGTCAGGTTATCGGATTAATTCG
>JADFXO010000397.1 GCA_015233485.1 Nitrospirota bacterium | reverse complement strand
AGAGAGAAGGTGGTCGATTCGATATACTCTAAGGCGGTTGCAACAAAAAAGGAGGAGCTGCAATGACATTTATTCCCATGGTAATAGAGCAAACAGGCAGGACAGAACGCGCCTACGATATATATTCAAGACTGCTGAAAGACAGGATAGTGTTTCTGGGCACTGCCGTTGACGATAACGTTGCCAACAGTATAATAGCGCAGATGCTGTTTCTACAAACCGAAGATCCTGAAAAAGACATCCATCTGTATATAAACTCACCGGGTGGGCTTGTAACCTCCGGCCTTGCCATATACGATACAATGCAGTACGTGCGGTGTCAGATAGCGACATACTGCACAGGGCAGGCTGCAAGCATGGGGGCGCTGCTTCTGGCCGCCGGCGCACATGGAAAGAGATTTGCGCTTCCGAATTCAAGAATATTGATTCATCAGCCAATGGGAGGCTTCAGCGGACAGGCCACAGACGTGGAAATCCACGCCAAAGAGATGCTGAAAATGAAAAACACGCTGAATAAAATACTCTCCCATCATACCGGACAGCATATCGACAAAATCCACGCAGACACGGACAGGGACTACTTCATGTCCGCGGAAGAGGCTAAGCTCTACGGTCTGGTCGACGAAGTTATCGCCACAATAAAGACTACCGATGATAAATAAAAACTCCGGCAATCGTGCTATAATATAAGTATGAGGACTGTGTCAGTACAATGGGCACAGCGGGCAGTAAATCGATGAGTATGGAGAGAAAACTAATGGCGAGAAAGAAAGATGAACAGTTGAAATGTTCATTCTGCGGCAAGCAACAGGGGGAAGTAAAGAAGTTAATAGCAGGCCCCTCAGTATATATTTGTGACGAGTGTGTCGATTTATGCAACGACATAATCGCAGAGGATATGAAAATGTCCTTCACCCAAAAGGGGCACAGCGGCGTACCGGCACCTGTGAAAATACATTCCTTTTTAAAGGATTATGTAATTGGCCAGGAGCTGGCCAAAAAGATAATCTCCGTTGCCGTCCACAATCACTACAAACGAATATACAGGCAGAAGGAAACTGACGTCGAACTTCAAAAGAGCAACATACTGCTTGCCGGCCCCACGGGCACCGGCAAGACATTGCTTGCCCAAACGCTGGCGCGCTACCTCGACGTGCCGTTTACAATAGCGGACGCAACTACCCTTACAGAGGCCGGTTACGTTGGTGAAGACGTAGAGAATATAATACTAAAACTCCTTCAGTCGGCAAACTTCGATATTGAAAGGGCGCAAAAGGGAATAGTCTATATCGACGAGATAGACAAGATAAGCCGGAAGTCTGACAATCCATCAATAACGCGCGATGTCTCAGGGGAGGGAGTACAGCAGGCCCTGTTGAAAATTATTGAGGGCACAATAGCCAATGTCCCCCCGCAAGGCGGCAGAAAGCACCCACATCAGGAGTACCTGCAGGTCGATACCACTAATATATTATTTATCTGCGGCGGTGCATTTAACGGCCTCGATGAGATAATCGAACAGCGTATAGGTAAAAAGACCGTAGGCTTTGGGGCAGAACTGTATAGTAAGAAGAAGAAAGAGAAGATCCTGACGATGGTAAGCCCTGAGGACCTGACCAAATATGGGTTGATTCCCGAGCTGGTTGGCAGACTGCCCGTGATAGCCACCCTAGAGGCGCTCAACGAGGATGCACTCGTGCAGATTCTTGTAGAGCCGAAAAACGCGTTGACTAAGCAGTACGAAAAACTCCTTCACTTCGACAACGTAAGGCTGAAATTTACGGATAACGCCCTGCGCGCTATCGCAAAAAAGGCAATCACCAGAAAGACCGGGGCGCGCGGCCTCAGATCAATACTCGAAGAGGTCATGCTCGACGTGATGTACGAGATCCCTTCCCAAAATGGAATCAAGGAATGTATCATCAACGAGGAGACCATCGTTAATAACGTCAAACCGCTCCTTATCTACGAAAAACAAGTAGAATCTGCATAAATAAACGGGGAAGGGGCTGTCCCCTTCCCTTTTTGCTATAACATGGTTACTCCGTTTCCTCTTCCTCAACTCCAGTTCCTCAAATAAGGATATGAATTACTAAATAGGAATGGAATTTCAGATGTCATAGCCTCAAATCCCCGTAAACTCAACAATTAGTTTCTGGCACGATGTTTGCATTAATACTATAGTGAAAGCAAAACAAAGTGGGCAGTGGGCAGCAAAGTGGGCAAAAAGGCAGGATGAGCAACAAGGACAGGATGTGAAAGTGCGAAGCAAGCGTAAAACATACAAATAATTTAAAAGGAGGTGTGAAGAATGAAGAAAATTTTTGCGATGGTGTTCTGTTTGGCAATGCTGGTATCCTTCGGTGCCGTGTCGTTTGCGGCCGATACCGCCCCTGCAACGTCGTCGGCGCCTGCGGTAGAAGCCCCCAAGGCTGATGACGCAACAACGGTGAAGAAGAGCAAAAAAGCCAAAAAGAGCAAAAAAGCCAAAAAGGCCAAGAAAGCCAAGAAAGCTGCTGAGGAAGCGCCTGCACCGGCACCTGAGCCGGCTCAGTAGCCGTAATAGAAATAGACTAATGAACTAAGGAGATAGCATGAAGAAACTGATGACCGTTTTAGTAGCAGCACTGTTCGCATTGTCGATGACCAGCGCTGTATTTGCGGAAGATAAGGCCCCGGCAGCATCCCCTTCCCCTGCCCCTAAAGTAGCAGAGAAGAAAGATGAGAAAAAGGCCGCTCCTAAGGCAGCTGAGAAGAAAGACGAGAAAAAAGACGAGAAGAAGGCAGACGCACCTAAATAAGTATCTGACGATTCAGCATAGAAAGGCAAGGGTTTCTTAATCCTTGCCTTTTTTGATTTTCCGATAATTCTGCTCAACGTATCTTTATCTTCGGCTCATAATCTTCGGAGGTATTTCTATTAATGCCGCAAATAGTATAATATACCGTAGGTAAGCTCAAATAAATATTAAGGAGAACATAAATGAAAAACGTAGAAATGGCTCTTGAAGGGAATATTTTAACAATAAAGGTAGATATCTCTAAGGAGTTCGGACTATCGTCGTCGGGTAAAACCATAATTATCGCCTCTACGGAAGGAAACCAGTCTGTTACAGGGGCAGAGACGATAAAGGTCGGGCTTAACGTATATAAAAAGAAATAGTTACTTCATACCAAACCGCGGAGAAATGAACCGCCTTAGAAATTTGTCATTGCTGGAAAGCTGGTATCGGGAGGAGAAGGGCATACCGCTACAGTAGTCCTGCGTGTCTCAATGCCTCTGCTATGCCTAAATCCTTAACAGCTGCTTCTCTTAACGCCTGGATTATTTTAACTTCCTGTTTATCTTCCTTTAACCTTGAGAGCGTTTCCTCTGATAGCCGTTCTAAAGTCAGCAGACGTTTATCGTATTCATCGTTTTTTCTAACAACAGGCGCGAGGGCAGTGCGTCTGTCCCATATTACTGTCGTTATCAGGACTCCCATGCCTCCAAACAGGATGCCAAAACCCCATAGCATGAACGTCATCATCTGGTCAAATCTTTTGTCCATATCCGATTTCAAAGTATCTATTCTTTTATCTATAGCGTCCATCCTTTTCTCCATGCCGTCCATCCTTTTCTCCATGCCGTCCATTCTTACGTCAAGCCTTATTAACCGGTCTCTGTCGTCCAGTGTGAAAGGGGTTTCCCTTACGCCAGAGGACGCCAGAGCCGCCGTGGAGAAAAACATTAACAGTCCCAATGCCGCAATAACTCCCTTCATAGATATATTATATCAATAAGACGGCAGCCATTTCAATAAATGACACCCACGGTGGATTTATTCTATCCAAAAAAACGCGAAGCAAAAACGAGTTACAAATAGATCTGAACATTTAAATATCA
>JADFXO010000396.1 GCA_015233485.1 Nitrospirota bacterium | reverse complement strand
ATTGTGATACGCTGGAGATAACCACGTCCACCTCCGGCATGGTGATGGTAGTTGCAGAAACGGACAGCATTACTGGATATACGACGATAGACTTCACAGGGACTTCCACCCAGAAAAAAGTCTACCTGACTGTCAAAGACGCCTGTAACAAAGAGATACTTCAGGGTGTGGCCGTGTCTCTGAGGCTGGCAGACTCCGACCCGTGGACATCCAAAGGAACGACCGACGCGAAGGGACAGCTTTATCTTGGGGAACTATGGACAGGCAAAAAATACAAGTTAATGCTCGTTAAATCCGGCTATTACAGCAGCGACAAAGATACCATTAAAAATGACGAATTTACCGTGTCTGACGACACCACAACATCATCGAAATAGACGATGGACACCCTAAATCTAACGGCATATATCGAAAAGAAAAAACTTGAGTTTGAGGGAATTTGCCATCCCGAACCGTGTCTAACGACAATAACGGCCAGCGATATGTACGCAATTATCAGCACGGCCAGTACCAAAATAGGTTACGCCACGAGCACTCATGCCATTACCTATGGCAAAAATATTGAGTCCATCATGCTGACAGCACCGCTTTGTCAAGACGACACCGACTGCGCAAAGTATAATATCGTTGCATATATGCTGCCGGAAGGAAGAGAGGCTAAGGACTGCCTTGACTGTACGCCGCCCTGCGCTGAAATCCAAACCAAGGACTCGACAGTTGATATAACGGCCCTGCCGAAAAGTTACAAAGACAAAGGGTGCGTGTCGGATTGCGCCAAGAAAATCACATGGGCGCAAGACCACGAGGTGCATTCATCGCAGGTATTCAATGCAACGACCGGCCTCTACGAAACAAAATATACAGACGTGCCCACAGAAACGCTTACCACGACCGTAACTATCCCGCCACTTTGCGGTATAGCCGGATTGTCAATGACGTTTGAGATTTCGGATTGTTTTGCCGAGTGGGATTTTTCTAAGATTGGCACGGCGGCGATTCCTAAAGGCGGCGGACTGGAGAGAATTCACGGCGGTAAATGGGTGCATACGTGGGATTTTACAGACCAGGACTCATGCTGGTTTCCGGGGGAATATTATGTCTGTTACGCGCATTTCGATAAAACGTTTTGCAACTGTAACCCGATACCTATCGCATGGGGCTGGTATGAGACAAAGTGTTTGACGTCGGCAGTAATCCAGGGCTGCGGGCTTATAGACGATGTTACGCAGCAAGTCAAAAAAGAGCGCATACAGATTTGGGATTTTTCGCCGGCATCTTTGGCCCATACTAATATCAAGGATGTTGTCGTGTGGGATTTAGAGCAGCGAAAACAAATCCAGCCATATCAGGCATTCGCCACGGCCGAGTCCCTCAGTGCTGCTCCAGAACAATATCTGCAATATCCGGACGTCCAAAACGTAAAAATATGGGTGACTATCAACAAATACAAAGAGCTCCCGACAAATGAATATACAATCGACACGGCAACCGGCAAGCTGTCTATCAAGTCTGGCTCCCAGGCGTTTGATTATGACTCAATATGGGTAGAGTATCAGTATATCGAGCGCAACTACACCGTGGACGCCGCAAACGGCAGTATTAAATTACCCAAAAAACAACGTGACATCGGGGCTGGCCAGACACTCTATGTCGATTATAAATGGACGGAGTCCACAATACAGGCCGGTGGCTATCTCATCGAATTACAGGACGAATGGATAGGGGATAAGCGCCTGCACTGGTATGTGTCGTTTAAAGGGGTTTTGTGTTGGATAAAATGCAGCGATTTCGTTGATTGGAAAATCGGCGATAGGGTCTTGATATTAAAGGGCGGCCTCGGCACTATCGGGACGACGTATTCAGTAGCAAAATATGTTATGTCGGCGCAATCGCAATATCTGGAGCATAAAAACATTGTCTCGTTTGCCGTTTATAGAGTGATTGCCGGTGTTAAGTACCCATTCCAAAACGAGATAGACTATACGATTGACCGCGCAAATGGGATATTCGCAGAGACACCATTTAGTAATATCAACGTCGAATGGCTATGGATAGAGTACACATACACAGAGGATAGCTATATAAAAATGCACAAATGCCGTAACCATGACGGCTCAAATCCGACTCCGCAGGACGACGACATCTTGAGCGACTCCTCGGTGGCCTACACGCTCAACCGCGACAGTGACATAATCCTGCCGATAAGGACGGGGCTATGAAATTTCAGGTCTTCGGTGCGGGCAAGTTGAGCAATCAACGGTTTCTCTGGGGGCGGCTGACGGCTATTAATTATGACGACGACACCGGCAGCGTTGTAATCCTCGATCAAGACCTAAAGGACACCGCCGAGACGTACAGCAATATACCGGTATACTATAACTGCCAACTCGGCATGACAGAGCGTTCTAACGGCGCGCTTGAGGGGGCGTCTTTGGCCTTCGAGGTCAATGACAAAGTCCATGTCCGCTATACGCTTGATAGCGACAACAAAAAAGAACTGAAAATCGTGGGCTTTTTGAACGACATGAAGGCCTGCGGCTTAAATCTTATCCTGCTTGTCATAGATGACGACGCGTTTCTCACCTATGACGACGACACCGACAAGATAAAATATTACACCTATGAATACACGATAAAAAAACCGTTAACGCTATCAAAAAAGCCGACGGTTACGGCTAACGTCTCAAAGGACGGCAACGGTCTTGTGCTTGTCATTCAGGGTTCAGAAAACAAAAACGCGAATATGGCCACGCTGCCAAACAAGTTTACAAATTACGAATATTGGGACGTCAAAGACGATGGCTCTGATTGCAGATACGGCGCGACGGTACAGTTGTTTGATGGAGAGTGGTCATGCCTGTTAGGTTCGAATCGGGCATGGAATCCGATAGAGGGTATGGGGTATTGCTATAATGCCCGAACTAACTATATCATAACCGCCGATAACCAGACCGCGATGGTAACAATCACCGCGGCCATAGGCGCGAATATTGCCTTGCACGAAAACATTAGGGCGCTCACAGTGAAAAAATGGGACGGTTTGAAGGGTTACACAGTAGATAGCGACTATACCATCGACTTATCGCAGGGAATTTTTAAAGTAAAATCCGGCGGGGCAATATCTGACGGAGATTCCATAACGATTGATTACAGCTATCTGACCATGACCTGTTATTACAAAATACACCAAATCCTATTGTTTCCGGCCGGCCTTTTTTATGATGACACAATGACACCGACCAATAGAACGCCCTCAAGATATGAAATCCAGTATAAAACAAATCCCGCAGGTACGCTCATTGGCAGTGCGCTTATCGGCTTGGAGTATGAGACGGCAAGCCCGAACCCTGAAGAGGACGGGTATGAAACCTTTACACTAAATCCGGTAGTGGCAATTTCAAGCACGGAAGCCCTTGTTATAAGTAAAAAACGGCAGCAGAGACTAAGCCCTTTCGGGTCGCGTACATATAGCTACACCGCCGATTATACATCAGTCGGCACGGAATGGGGCGTGTGTTTTGACAGAGGACAGTGCTTTATCGGCGGCCATAATAGTTACGGTGTTGGACGGGTGATTACTGATATTTTCCACGCCACGGGAACGGTAACTCTGACAAAAGAAGAAATTGTTTGGACAGAGGAATTAACAATCGGGACAGAGGTGATTTTTACCGCGGTTAAAACGACTAAAGCCGAAAGCAATTTCAATTATGGAGATGGGATTTCGATAAATACAGAAGGGACACTCGTTTCCGAAAGCCAAAGCTGGGCGTGTGAAAGCGAATGTTTTACATGGGACACTACCTGCCCGTCGGGGTTTTCAGGTGGCGTAACGAGTGATTGCGAGGCGATTAATCGGGCATTCCCAACCACGAGCGGCACATGTGGCG
>JADFXO010000395.1 GCA_015233485.1 Nitrospirota bacterium | reverse complement strand
GTAGGAGTCTGGACCGTGTCTCAGTTCCAGTGTGGCCGTCCATCCTCTCAGACCGGCTACCCGTCTTAGGCTTGGTAAGCCTTTACCTTACCAACTACCTGATAGGACGCAGGCCCATCCCTGTGCAGATTTCTCCTTTTCCCACTGCTATTACCTAGTCGTGGTCTTATCCGGTATTATCCACCGTTTCCAGTGGTTATCCCAGGCACAAGGGCAGGTCACCTACGCGTTACTCACCCGTCCGCCACTTAGTTGCTTCCAGTTACCCTTCCGCAACTCCGTGTGACTTGCATGTGTTAAGCACGCCGCCAGCGTTCGCTCTGAGCCAGGATCAAACTCTCAGTTTAAACTTTACGCTCAACTGAGGTTGTCTCAAGCTCTAATCTTATTTGGCTTTTTGACTTATCTGTCTTAGTTGAAAATTCTCTATTGACAGGAGCACTACGCATTAATTTAGCTTTTCAAAGAACTCATGTAACCTGTCTATACTATACATCATCGTTTTTCGTTTGTCAAGTAAAATCTTTTGCTTTTTTAAAAATAATTATTTTTTTCTACAATCAGCATACCGCTGCCTTTTACTGCCTTCCCTACACCCGCGTAGAATGCGCCTGCATCACGAAATACCTTCAGATTTTCCTCTTTTAACGCCACCAAAAGTCCGCCGGACGTCTGCGGGTCAGCCAATATCAGTCGCTGTTGCATATTTACCGCCCCTGAAAACCCGGCCTTGTCCGACAGGTATCTCAAATTCTTATACGCCCCGCCAGGACACATGCCCTCTTCGGCCAGCTCAATTACATTATCCAACAGTGGTACGGCGTCGGCGCTTATGACAAAATCTATCTGCGAGTTTTTAACCATGTTATGCGCGTGCCCTAGCAGCCCGAAGCCCGTAACGTCAGTGCAGGCCGATGCCCCGGCCTTTAGGGCAAGCGTTGAGGCCTCCGCATTCAGCGTAGTCATCCACTTCACCGCCTCTTCTATGTGTTCGTCGCCAAATGTACTGCGCTTTAGAGCCGTGGTAATAATCCCTATGCCGATTGGTTTTGTCAGGATTATAATATCGCCCTCTTTGGCACCGCCGGCCCTCAGTATCCTGTTTTTGTCTATTGTCCCCGTTACTGAAAGCCCAAACTTCAGCTCTTTGTCATCGAGGCTGTGTCCGCCTATCAAAACTGCCCCGGCGCGTTTTATTGTCTTAAGCGCCCCTTGCAATATTGCCTTAAGCACGTCTGTTTTATAGGTGCAGCTTGGGAAGGCCGCTATGGCCAGCGCCGCAACGGGTCTGCCTCCCATGGCGTATATGTCGCTCATTGAGTTAGTGGCGCTTATCTGACCAAACGTAAACGGGTCATTAACCAACGGCGTAATAAAATCTACCGTCGCGACGATTGCCGTGTCTCCGATTAAATAGACCCCCGCGTCATCGCCCGGACCAACCAACACCTCAGCCCGCACACCGGCTTCGCCAATGCGCTCTTGTGCTTCGCCGCGAATTGAGTCAATTACGTCCTCAAGGTCCGCCGGACCCATTTTGGACACTCAACCGGCTGCTTGTACTTTTTCCGTTAACCTGTATTCCATAGCCTTGTATTATACACATTCATGTTGATAAATTTAAAGCCTTTTTTTCGTACTCTGAGATTAGGACAGACATTCAGTCTGTTTTAATCTGATAATTCCTTTTCTATCGCCGTTATAACAAATTGATTAAGCGAAACACCCATTATTTTAGCCTTTATAGCTGCCTTCTTGTGTAAATCAGGATTGATTCTGACATTAAAGCTGCCCTTGTATGATTTCCCAGGTTCTTTTCCAACCTCTTTGCAAAGCTCAAGATAGTCATCTATGGCCTCATGAAAATTTGTTATCAGTTCTTCAACCGTTGACCCTTCATAAGAAACGAGATCGTTAATACCTTCAATTTTTCCGTTAAACACCATATCATCTTCACTAAAACAGACAGAACCTATCAATCCTTTATGAATCATAATATTTTTCATTTCAACACCCCCATTTCTTTAAGAGAATTAACAATATCCGTTACTTGATAAGGTTTTAAAATCTGCCCGGGATGCGGCTTATGAAGTCTCAGTATATGTTTCGTTTTTAAATTTATAAAAGCCACCCGTGAGCCGCTTGTCTTGCCGCATAGAGCCTTATCATATCCATAATGCTTCAAAAGCATTATAAGCTCATCGAAAGTAAAATCTTTCGGCTTCGAAATGAATCTATCTATAAGCTTGCTGATTTTACTCACTATCTGATTATAACAAATTTATTTAATTAATGCAACTGATATATAGTTGCATTTAGAGACCCCAAAGATAAATCCGTCCCCTTTCCTGCTCGTCCAAAATATAGGCTATTGCAGCCTATTGCTGTCCCGTAGACAAATCAGTATGCCTGAGGGTAGAATATCATTATGGAAACGCTTACGCTTGAACGAGATTTAGACTTGACGGAGATAATTAACGGGGAGGAAGTTGTGTCGCCAAGCCCTTTTAGTAAACATCAGATAATCAGTCAAAGAATACTGTGGACAGTCCTGTCTCATGTCAAGAAAAACGATTTAGGTAATGTGCTTTACTCTCCACTTGACGTAATCTTAGAGGAAGGCTTAAACAGGCTCCAGCCTGACATATTGTTTATCAGGAAAAATAACACGGCAATCATTCAGGATTGGATACGAGGTGTGCCGGATATGGTTTGTGAGATAGTTTCACAGGGGTCATTTCGATGGGATACCAATATAAAAAAAGAGATATACGAGAAATACGGCGTACCGGAATATTGGATAATCATACCGGAGCTTAAAATATTCGAAGTCTTTACCATTGAGAAAGGCAAGTATAAGCTCTATTCCTATGCCGAAGGTGAGGGTGTGGTTACATCTAAGGTCATTGAAGGGCTTCAAGTCAATATCAAAGACGTGTTCGAGGGCTGAAATCCTTATGTGTTATTAAACTGCTTGCGCTCTGTCATCGTTTTCTATGATTATAGTCTACCAATATTTAGTAAATACGCGGGTTTACAGGCCATCATAGGGGATAAATTGGACAACATAATCAATTCTTTATCCGCCCCATTTATCGTCGTCCAGATTGACACTCCTTTCCTCCTTTTGTTACCATAAACGTGAAAGAAAAATAGGGGGGATATGGCTGATAGTTTTGAAATCGATTCCAATAAAGTGGAAGAAGATGTTCGGTTGAGACGTTCCATTATGAAAATCTTTTATGACGAATATAAAGATAATCCAGGATGTGTCATTGATTTAGATAAAATAGCTGAAATGTGTAGTGTTGACAAAAAAGAAGTTATTTGGAATAGCCGTTACCTTCATGAATCCGGTTATATAGCTTGTAATAACCCACGTATGCCCAAATGGGCAATGTTAACATCGCTTGCTGTAGATATCGTCGAAAATAGAAAATCCTTTGATGGTAAATTTCCGATGCAGATGAATCAAAACATTAACATATTCGGTGACAACACTGCCCCTATTCAGGGGCATCAAAGTGAAATCACCAACACGCAATATAACATTAATAAATTTTTTACCGACTTTTCTGAAAATATCAAAAATGCTCCTATTCCTGAAGGTGAGAAATCATCCCTTTTGGAAAAAATTAAAGAGTTTAGCTCACATCCTGTTGTCTCCGATATCCTGAGTACACTTATTATAAGTAGTGGGTTTAAGTATCTCAGCCCTTAAAAATTCACTGGTTATTTAAGTGGTAAAAAATCTAAAGTTGCTATAGTTTATAATGGACCCCAAAAACTGGACAACATGTTAAGTTACAGTAAGAGCAGAAAGATGGAGGTCGAAGGATAGTATGAAGACGAAATATGCATCGGCATTTAAGGCAAAGGTGGCAATAGAAGCGATA
>JADFXO010000394.1 GCA_015233485.1 Nitrospirota bacterium | reverse complement strand
CAAGTCCTTCTATATGTGCCGAGTCCGCCACGCCTCCTACTGTCTCGTTATATTCCGCACAGCGCGTCCCTGATATTATCACCAGCGGAAAATTGGCAGACTCCCGCAACTCGTCAAGCTGGTCGACTAGATCCTGTGAGATGTTATTTAGTCCACATCCACAGGGACAGGCAAAGTCATCTTGCTTAAAATACTTTGATTTAATCACTTGTCACCATCCTTTACGCCTCCTTCTTTTGTCTTATGATTTTCCATTTTGTTGACGTCACCAATATGGTCAACCAGTTGCTGAAACTCCAAACACTGAGTAAATTTATGCCCCAGCGGGTCTCTATAGTCAAACAGGTTAAACATATCGGCAATCTCCCTGGGTGTTAAGTCCTTCATCATCTTTAGTATTTACCACATCACACGTCCAGCGCTAATGATTGTGTTCAAGAAAACCAGATCAACATCCGCAAGATTGCGGTTATGGGCCGCTCCTTTCGGGTATAATAATGCTGCCAACAAAACTAATTGCCGAAAGGAGGTGATCAACATGTGCGAAAAAGAACTTATTGTCAATACCGCAAAAGACCTGATGGTCGCTTTAATACAAAAACACACTAATACAGTGAAGCCAAACGACCAACAAACAGGGATAGATATTGAGGATTTCGGCAGTAAATTTAAGTCTCTCTTGACAAATGTTTCCGATGCCATAAAAGCTCTCAAACCCTAATCCCAATTCTAAAAGTTGTGTCGACGTGGAGCGTGAGTGTTGCTACTATTTTAAGTATTTCAGCAATACTCTGCTTCCGTTCGACTGAGTCAACCTTATCAAGTATTTTCACAATTTCCCTTGCAGCCTCCAACTTATCCATACTCTTAACCTCCACTCTGCGTTTTGATTTCATTACCATCTTTAGTATTTACTACCCGACATGTCCAGCGCTAATGACCGTGTTCAAGAAAACCAGAACACTTGCCGCGCAGGGGTTGTCTTGCTGTTTAAATAATTGTTACGATGGTTATATGATTACAGGGATACTGAATTTACTTAAAGGCATGGGAAGCATACTTGATATATACCACAGCGGCAATTACAGTAAATATTTACCCGAAAGAGACTTTAACGGCTCACTTCAAACAGACGCCGAAAATCTTCGTAACGATTGGATAGCAGTCGGCAACGATCTCCGCCGCGTCATGGGGATCGCTCCGCATAGTGAAAAAGATAAGACGTAGAATGGCGTTTTGGGTCTTCAGCGGTTTGAGGGGATTTCAGAGT
This sequence comes from Nitrospirota bacterium, assembly GCA_015233485.1. Lineage (GTDB taxonomy): Bacteria > Nitrospirota > Thermodesulfovibrionia > Thermodesulfovibrionales > Magnetobacteriaceae > Magnetominusculus. The sequence continues at coordinate 2,634 of JADFXO010000394.1, read as the reverse complement.
TTGTTATATTTTGACAAATTTGGCAGCTTTGGACACTTTGCTACTTTTCCAATGCTTTGTCCTCCTTATTGGTCGCTGTCCCTGTTTTCCGTTTTAGGTCGCTGTCACCGTTTTGGGTTCAAATTTCCCAACGGTTGGGAAATTTGACAAGGTAAAATGCGGGTCTTCAGAGGTTTGTGCAATTAACTTGACCATATGCGGATATAACACATGTAAATTTATGTCCATCACTCAGTTCTATTTCTTTAAATCCCAAAGTCTTTATTTTTGACATGAATTTTAAATTTGTAGATAATTGATATGCCATACTTCTATTAAATAATATACATCTCATTATCAACTTGGTTGAATACCCTCCGGCCGTATCTGTCGCAACAGTCATGCCTTGTTGCAGTAAAATATTTCCATATTCAATTGCAAAATCCTTTCTGGCATTGATTGCATTTGTTTCAGCTATCGACAGAGCTAAGCAGATATTTTCTTCTTTCACCCAACCCATTTCTCCTTTTTGCCTTTCTATTTGATAGAATGTTTCTTCTTTTGAGGAATTACCCTTGATTGTCATGCTATAGCCTACAATATTGAATGCTTCCCCCTGCATTATTAGATTTTTTTGCTTTAATTCGTTCGGATTATTATAGATGATTGCATAATTACCATTGCATATATTAAATTTCTTGCCTATAAACTCATTGGTATCATATTGCTCACAATGGGCTACGATCACTTGAGTAACAATTATTATAAATAAAACAAACGAGACTATTCGTAGTGTTGTTTTCATTCTACCCTCCCTATTTTAGGGGGATTTAATTACTACTTCCCCTTCTTACCATACTTTGTCGACGGTTCATTTAAACTTAAACCACTGCCATATGTCGCTTGTGGCTCCTTTAAGCACATATTGTCATATACCTTGTCTTTGTGTTTATCAAGCCACTCCATGTACTCAGGAAAACACTTGCGGAACTGCACCTTCAACCAGTTACGCTCCTCTTCATCGGCATTAGACCAATAATAGCCAATAAACCGTTGCATTTTCACCTTGTCTTTTTCAGCTTCAGGGATTTCGCTGTGAGTATAGTAGGATGGCCGAGAGGGCTTATCATCTATGTAAATTGAGCCTTTACCGGTGAGCAGCCATGATAAACTTACACTCATTCGTTCGCACATTAAAACAATTTGATCATAAGGAATAGTTTTCCTAGCTCGCCATGCCGAAACAGTATTTTGCCTTACATTAAAGACAGAGGCCAACTCCGTGTCAGTTTTTATACCATGAAGCTGCTTTATCATGTCTAAGATTTCTTCGACAGTTAAAATAATATCACCATGCGTGCTGTTTTTATCTTGACAACAATCACATTATGTGCTTATACTAAACCCATGCAAGTTAAAAAATTAACATCACCCATAAAGACCTCCAGGGCCATACGCTCAAAGATGGTAAAGCAAGGGCTTACATTGTACGATATAGCCGACAGCGCAAGCGTCAGCCCTCAGTACGTGTCAATGGTAATTCATGGCCGCCGGAAGTCTGATAAAGTCCGCAAAGCCATAGCCGCCGCCGTGGGCGTTGATGTGGTCAGCCTCTTTGGCGATGATAGTAACTCCAAATCTATCCAAAAGGCATATAGGTAAGCCAATGGAGATAGTGGAGCTTATAAAGGTTTTTATAAAAATAGTAATTTGGTTCGTTATCGCCGACCTCGTACTACATGCGGCTGATATTGTGATTACTTCAGTGGATGTCGCTCTATCCGATGTTAAAAAACTGCGTAAGAAAAGGAGGAAAAACACATGTCTAAAGTAGGTATTAATATATTTGGTAATAACAAGATTGTGGTTGCTGGCAATAGCAGAGTGTTTATTCAAGAAACGCCAGAGGATGTAACGGTTACGTGTATATGTCCGATCTGCGGGGACATATCGTATGAAGAACTGCCGAACGTCTGGGGCGTCGATGACGATGTTACCATTCCATTCGTCTGTGAAATATGCAAGAAGCGAATGGTTGCACTTTTGAAAAATATGAAAACAATGAGTGCCAGAAATAAAGCAACCAGGTCTATCTATAAAGATTTGGCTGATTTGATGGTTGATGAAATTAACCACGGGAATGAGAAGGCCGCGGCGTTCTGGTGTAAACATTTGACGTCCGACTAAATAACTAACTAAAAGGAGAAACCCATGACAGAACACGAGTATTATCTTAGGCTCTACAAAATAGCCGCTACGATCAAAGACATTCCGCAAGACGATCAGATGCTGGACATAGGGGGTTACGAGGTCGAACGCATCAATCCTCAATTTCGTCCGCAAGTACCCACTCAGTTCGACATACTTGTTAAGTTTGCTGAAGACAATTACGTTAGGCCATTCGCCGTTGAAAGCACCTTTCGCAGAGCCTTCAATGCTCTCTATAAACAAAGTATTAATAAACCGCTTCACAGAATTTCCCCGTGGGACGACGAGCTGGTCGTGAACCATATAAGGCTGTTGGAGCAGGATTTAAAAGAAAGCCTGCGAGATCTACCCAAGCGCTGTTGTGCTTGCGGTGCGATATTAACAAACCCAACAGAGAAATCACACTAAGGAGGAAAAAAACAGTGAACCCACAACAAGTAGAGTCAG
>JADFXO010000393.1 GCA_015233485.1 Nitrospirota bacterium | reverse complement strand
CTCAGTCATAACCAAGCATCTTCGCAATGTTTTTAGAGAGGGTGAACTGGACAAGGCATCAGTACGTGCAAAATTTGCACATACTGCCTCAGACGGAAAAAAGTACAATACACAGTTCTATAACCTTGATGCCATTCTTTCGGTAGGCTATCGGGTCAACTCAAAACGAGGCACCCAATTTCGCCAATGGGCTACCAATGTGCTACGTGACCATCTGTTACAAGGGTTTACGGTTAATCGGTCACGGATAGAGGCAAAAGGGCTTTCTGAAATGCAGCAGGCCGTTGAACTGCTTGCGCGGACCCTTAACAACCAGATTCTTATTACTGAAGTGGGCAGAGATGTCCTTTCTGTTATTGTCGGTTACGCAAAAACGTGGCGGCTACTCCTCCGCTATGACGAAGATTCACTTGTCCTTCCCGCAGGTTGTCAGCCCTCTCGTGGCGGGTTTGAATATGACTTTGCCAAGCGAGCGATTTCCGAACTCAAACAAGAACTGAAAGGGCGTGGAGACGCCACAGATTTATTTGGCGCTGAACGTAGTGATGCCCTGGCTGCAATACTTGGTAACATTGAGCAGACTATGTTTGGTAAGCCACTCTATCGTACAAGAGAAGAAAAAGCAGCGCATCTTCTCTACTTTATCATCAAAGACCATCCGTTCCTTGACGGCAACAAGAGGATCGGGAGTTTCCTTTTTCTTCTTTACAGTAGGCAGGAGTTGATACAGGAAATAGTTAGCGAGAACACATTGACGGCATTGGCACTTCTTATAGCTGAAAGTGAACCCGCGAATAAAGACCTGATGATACGCCTAATCGTCAATCTTATAGTAGAAGGATAACTCTTTATAGACGGTTAACATAGGGCTTTGACAATAAATGGAACCTATGAAATGACAATTCCTATTCCTTCTCAATCCCCAGCCGTCGCCATATCCATGCAATATCATAATAGGGCTATCTGCTTCACTCTCCCAGCAAGCTTTGGTTAGTACAGATTCTGCATTTAATCTCATCTCCTGTAATAGGTTGAATTGCGACAGCTTGCTGAGCCAAACGATAAAATAACTTGCCACGCGAACGTGATGTTCTACGATTAAATCTGAACGTAAATTCATCCAAATAAAAATCAAGATGTGATGCACGAACAGCCCCTTGATGTGTACCTATTAGCCACCTTTTTAAAAGAGAAGCTACTCTATTCGCTAATGGCAAGAGGTTGTCTCCCACTTCAGCACTTTTCCGAACAACCGTATGTTCGTAACCAATTTCTTCTAATCTGGTATATCCACTCCAAGCATCGGTAAACACTGTGCTGCCAATTGTTATACTTTGTTGAATAGCGGGTGTTAAACTGTTAGCGGACGCATCTGGAACACGACAAAGGCGAATACGTCCAACACTCTTTGAGTTTTTTTCAGCAGCTATCATTACCAATGATTTACCAGCAGCACCACGGCCACGTTTACCCGACTTTTCACCACCAATGTAGATTTCAACAACTTCTACCGAGCCAGATAAACAATCACGATCAGGACGTACCATTGCTTTCCTCAACTTGTGCAACCATATCCAGGCTGTCTCATAGCTCTTTAACCCCAAAACTCTCTGAATTCCAAGGGCGCTAACTCCGTGTTTCTGGTTCACTAAATACCACATGGCTCTAAACCAAAGTTGCAAAGGTTTTCTTGTATCTTGAAATATTGTGCCTGCCGTAATTGAAACTTGATGGTCGCATTTTTGACATCTAAACGATCCCCTCTTCGTATTCCATGCTTTATTATAACCACACTTAGGACAAATAAAACCATCTTGCCACCTAAGTTGGTATAAATATTGGTAACAAGCTTCCTCAGATGAGAATCTTTGTTCAAAGTCTAAAACCGTTTCTGGATAATCCTCCATTCATAATTATAGAACATCATACCTCTCTTTTGGGAGAGTGAAGCAGATAGCCCTATATCATAATAAGGTCTCGCTTTCTTCTTCAATTCCTCAACATTCTCATACAGCTTCAGCAACTCAATTACTTTCCTCTTACCTTCTTTGGTCTTGATGGCGTCCAGAGGGGTTTTGTTGTCGAGGGCCAGTATTCTATCGTTAAACCATTTCTGATAGTGATTATCCATAAATTAGGAATAGAGCCGTTGCTGAATCTCCATCGGTAAATCATTTTCAGCGGCCTGTGGAGACTTCTCTTTACAGGCTTTAATGGCTCGCATAGGTTCTTGAAAAGTATCCGTCTTGTGGACAACAGCATCCTTTAAGGCATAAAGGATAAGGTTCTTGCCTCTCATTAGTCTTTCCTTGGAAGTGCATTCAAGTATCAGTTTATCCCCTTGAATCTCAACCTTACCAAGAACTATGGCACCACCATCTTCGTTTTTATTATCGAACCAGGCGAAATCATCTTGGTTCTGCTCAAACCCCTTGATCGTTGTTAATCCTGTCAGCACTGCATCCCGGTTATAGATTTCAAAGATAGCTTTTGAAAATAATAATGGTTCACCACTGGTATTCTTGAGACTAAGCAGAGCGGGAGGATGCAATAAAGGTTCATACCAGTAGGACATAAATAAGTCGCCATTATCTTTGAGAAATTCGTCCATTGTGGTATCGGGAAACTCTTTCATGAATGAGTTATATTCATCGTGGAGATTGTCTATTATCTCGTTCTTCCTCCCGATGCTATAAGGATAGACTGCCCCACTCATAATGTATTGGCCGTCAATCAGCAGCAGTCTTGTACCAAATATATCCCACTTTTTTACACTTCTGGTTGCAAGCTTTTCCTTCACGTCAAACTCTCCGCCCATCAGTAGGTCTTTCAGCAGCAACCCCTTTTCGGGGAAAACTTCCTGAACCTCATAAAGGCTAATGCAAGCATTCTTCATCATGTTAAGTACTTTATGTTGTTCCTGTGTTAGTTTGGTGTTTTGCTCCATGTAAAGCTCAATGAGTGTTTTGTTGTTCTCCGGGTCAATGACAAAATCAAAAACAATCCATTCAAAAAAGTTATGAATTGCAAAATCAAGGTCTGCTCTGTCCTCAAGATGCTGTTGCGGATCAAAATCATCCCAGAACATGAGATTCGCGTCTTGTCATTTTTCACATTAATTCACCCACCCCGTTTTCAAAACAATTCACCCACCCCCAGCACCCTATAGTATCGTGAATTTTAGTTAAAGTATTGTATCATCCGCTGTCCCTTTTTGTCCTTTAAAATTTTGCAAAAAAATTAGTAGTAGAGGCTTGTGGGAATGTTAACAACTCGAAGCGCTCTTTGCTGAGAGTTGTTAAAGGGATTGTTGGAAACTTGTTTTTGAGTTTTCAATAATCCTGCCATTTCCACAGCCTTTGTCCTTAATCCTTTCGTGCTGATAGATTAGCAGCCATTCTTCGTCTATAACTTTCGCCCTCGATTACTATCTGATGAGCGTTATGGGCGAGGCGGTCGAGAGCCGAGTTAGCTACAATAGGGTCATCGAACAGAGGAACCCACTCCTCAACATGGCGGTTGCTGGTAAGTATCGTTGAAGCTCTGCCGTACCGCTCCACGATGATTTCATAAAAGTCGCTCGATTCTTCACCGGTGAGGGGTTTTAAGCCGAAGTCGTCTACTATGAGCAGATCCATGCCGATAAACGTGATAAGTTCTTTGCCGAGGGAGTTGTCTCCTCTACTTTTGTGAAGCGTCTTGAGCATATCGCTTGCCTTAATCTTTAAAACGCTTTGCATCTTTCGACAAGCAATTAGCCCCAGGGCGTTTGCCAGATGTGTCTTCCCTACTCCTACAGGGCCGCAGAATATGACATTTTCGTGTCGGTCGGTGAAGTTGAGGCTGGACAGGTCTTTTATCTTTTCCCTATCTACGGTTATTTTTGCATCCCAGTCAAACCGTTCC
>JADFXO010000392.1 GCA_015233485.1 Nitrospirota bacterium | reverse complement strand
AATTTTTTGTCAAGAGGTGAAGCGCTGGCAGGCGGGTGGTATTTTAGAGATAGCAGCGGCGGTATAACCTCGTCAGGTGAGCGAAATCTAAGGGAAGACGATTTAAATACCCTGCCGCACATAGATAGAACTCTGACTAAATGGCAGTTATATGCTTATGAAAATGGTAACTTTAAATACCCGCCCGGCACATATACCATGGCGGGGCGCGATTGCTGGTGGGGGAAATGTACGTTTTGTTCTTGGACAACCTTTTTCCCAAGCGGGAAGTTCAGGGTTATAAAACCAGAAAAATTACTTGACGACATTGAAAATAATATCGTTAAGTTGGGGATAAAAGAGGTTTTCGACGACACAGGCTGCTTCCCCGCGGGTAGATGGCTGCTGAATTTTTGCGAAGGGATGATTGAAAGGGGACTAAATAAAAAGATAGCGTTTTCGTGTAACATGAGATTTGGCGTGCTTACACAAGAGCATTATGATGTTATGGCAAAGGCAAATTTCAGGTTTGTGTTATATGGAATAGAGTCTGCCAATCAGGATGTCATCGAAAGACTTAACAAAAGAATCGATATATCCAGCATCAAAGGAGAGCTTGAAAAGGTTAAAAAGGCCAACAAGAAATACAAAGGAATGATATCTCCTCATGTTACTACAATGATCGGCTACCCTTGGGAGTCACATGCGGATGCAAAAAACACGATAGACTTTACAAGGGAGCTTTTTGATTGTGGACTGATAGACTCATTACAAGCTACTGTGGTAATGCCATATCCTGGCACACCGTTGTTTAAAGAAGCGAAGGAAAACGGCTGGCTTACTACGGAAGACTGGGACAGGTACGATATGCGTGAGTCCATATTGAAAAGCCCTGTTACGTCTGAACATGCGCTTAAGTTGACGCAGAGTATTTATAAAAGCTTCATGACGCCTAAGTTCATCGCCCGAAAGGTCCTTTCAATGCGGTCATGGACTGACGTGAGGTATTTGTGGATGGCTGGCATCAGAGTGATTGGGCATCTTATGGATTTCAGGACGAAGCAAAAATAGACATGATGTCGGCAATTAATGAAAAGATTATCAAAGGATTATACGCCTCTGCGATTAACATAAAAGCGGGCGCTCATTATAGTTCGTATGCAAGGAATTCGCAGAATCCCGATTCGGATATCGATTTGTTACTCATCTCAGACGAGATTGATATTAAAAGACATAAAAGAGGGAAAGAGGCCGCGAGCATAACGCAGTGTCTTTGCATTGATCTTCCATTTGATATCTTGCTCTTAACATCGGATGAGTGTTTGTCAAATTTTAGAAATCATAATCCTCTATTTTCAGATATCGCCTATGAGGGAAGAATCCTTATAGATGAAGATGATTTCTTAATAAAACTGATGGAAGAAACTAAAGTATATATATACGATAGAAAGATTGAAAAACTTGCCGACGGTTGGAGATTTCCAGTTTTGTACAGGCGGCCTACTTATCTTTCTGATGTAAGCAACAAGGATTTTGCAAAAGTTATGTTTACCGATGGGGAGCTGGATTTTAAAATTGGCAATAATATAATGGAAGACGGCTATTATGATAAAGCGGTATATCACTTTCAGCAGTCAGTCGAAAAGGCCGTTAAGACAGTGCTGATTTCATTCGGCGATTTCAAAAAGTCACATTTTGTGGGCGGCATATTAACAGATAAACTTAAAGAAGTACAACTGGTGCATGGATGGAAGAAGCATTTGCTGCGTGTTGCTGAAATAATTGATGAGGTTGAGATAGAAGTAACATGGAGTCGTTATCCTGGGATAGACAATGGTGTGCTATGGATTCCTTATGAATAATATACAAGAAGTGATGCAGAGGAAATAAAAGAAAAATGTAAAGAAGCAGTAGATATAACCGTAGAGTTTTTAATGTGGTGGTGGCTTGATTCGGTGGCTGCGACGTAAATAAGATATGCCTTAGATGCTGAAGGAGTGAGAAAAATGAAGGTAGTTATTTTAGCCGGTGGCTTATGCGCAAGGATAAGTTAAGTTGCGGAGTTGCGGCCAAAACCAATGAATGAGATTGACGGGGAACCAATTTTGTGGCACATAATGATAAGATAGAGATTCATTAATCGAAGGCCGAGTCATGGAAAATCACGCTTATTGACGAGAGGATATTGTTATTTTTGCGGGAGAACTTCTACAATCACGGTATAATGAATGCGAAGATGGGAAAAATGGCTCTTTAATGATTTTATGTGATGAGAGCAAAACATTTTGCAATTGGCTCGTGTTGTAATATCACGTAAATACCATTATCGGGATAGAGAAGGACTTCGATGTTGCGGGGGGTATTAACGGTGAGGGAATTATGACGCCTATAAAATGTGGCGAACATCAAAAAGATATTCGGCTATTATTTTTGCTGATTAGTAAAGAAGAGGTTGTTTAATATGGTCAAAAAGATATTTGAAAAGATGTTTAATTCAGCCATGGATCTCAACAAGATGAATATTTTAAGTATGCTTGAGCCAAATACTGACGCGAAACTATTGGATTTAGGCTGCAACGATGGAGTGTGGACTACAGAGCTTGCAAATGCCGCAGGTACAAAGAATATATACGGAATCGAGATCGTTGAGGAAAGGATAAAACTATCAAAGGAAAAAGGTATCATAGTACAATCTGGCGATCTGAACGAATCTTTTCCTTTTGAAGATTCAATGTTCGATATCATACATGCCAACCAGGTAATCGAACATATAGCTTATCTCGACGCTTTTATTTTGGAAATATACAGGGTATTAAAACCGGGCGGCTATGTTATTATAAGTACGGAAAATGGAAGCAGCTGGCACAATATATTTGCCTCGATCGCCGGCTGGCAGATATTTTCACTGACGAATATGACATATAAGCGTTTAGGCATGGGCAATCCCCTTGCCATACACCGCAGCGGGGCATTGGATATTGGTCTGTCGTCGTGGACACACAAAACGATATTTAATTATCTTGGCCTCAAAGAATTTATCGAGGCATATGATTTTCATAATATCACTATCAAAGGCAGCGGATACTATCCTCTGCCGGCATCATTAGGGAAACTTGATGTGAGACATGCACATTTCATCACCATTAAAGGTTATAAGAGATAAATATATGTTGGTATCCGTTATAGTCAGTACAAAAAACGAGGAAAGAGTAATTGAGAAGTGCCTTCGGTCTATATTAGACCAGACATATAAGGATTTTGAAATAATAGTTGTAGATAATAATTCTACCGATAAAACACAGGAGATAGCCCGCCGTTATACAGACAAGGTATATAATAAGGCGCCTGAAAGGTCTGCACAGAGGAATTATGGCGCGTTTGAAAAGGCCAGTGGTGAATATTTGCTTTTTATAGATGCAGATTTTATTTTAGAGAAAGATTTAATACGGGAATGTGTAAATAAAGTTAAGCAAAATAGCGGCATAATCGGGCTGTATGTGCCTCTTCGGTGGGTTGGTAAGAATTGGATTATTAAGGCAAGGGGATTTGAAAGAGAGTTTTATGACGGGACTGTTTTGGATGCCGTTAGGTTTATTAATGCCGACGCGTTTAAAAAGATTGGGGGATTTGATGAGCGATTGTATGCCGGCGAGGATTGGGACTTGAACAAGAGGTTAATGGAATCAGGGGATGTTGATATAATTAACGCGAGATTCGACCATTACGAAGATGAAAATATCAATTTGATTGATTTCATAAAAAAACAGGATTACTATTCAAGAAATATGCAGGTATATATTGATAAATGGGGGCAAAACGATAGCGATATAAAAAAACAGTTCGGGCTATATTATAGGTTCCTCGGAGTGTTTATAGAAGACGGCAAATGGAAGAATATGATAAAACAACCAGCTACGGCAGCACAGAT
>JADFXO010000391.1 GCA_015233485.1 Nitrospirota bacterium | reverse complement strand
TATTTCTGCCCGGGTGGCCCAGGTGACTTAGGGGAGAAGGCCGTGCCCGGCGCCTTTGTTTACGCCCCCCTAAAGGGAACAACGAAGATGGGGATAGTATATGGCATAACCCCTGATTTCAATGGAAAAACAGACGCGTTAAAAGAAATATCCGGCATCTGTACCCACCGTAGCGCGCTGTCACAGGAGATGATGCGGCTTATCGCGTGGATTGCGCAATACTACCTCGCAGAACCCGGCCTTGTGCTTAGTTTTGTCTTGCCGCGGGTTTTCTTTACAGAGAAGAAACCCCCTGCCCCACGGCGCATAACCGACATGCCTAAGATGCCGTTTAAATCCCAAAAGATAAAAAAAGAGGAGCTGCTTCTCGCCACAAGTTCTGCAGATACGAACAAAGCCGTCCTCTTGCACAGCCCGTCGTATGACTACCAGCTGTCATACATATGCAAGGCTGCCAAAGCAGCGAAGAAAGCACTTATCTTATGCCCGACAATTGAGGAAGTAAAATACCTCGGCGCGGTGTTTTTTGATACCACCGGCATTCGGCCGATTATAATACACGGCAGCCTCACTGCCACCCAGCGCCTGATGGCCTGCGAGGATGCCCTTAGCGGCGGCAAATATTCCATAGTAATAGGGACGATGTCCGCGGCATTGTTCCCCTTTACAAAGCCGTCGCTGATAATCGTCGCCGATGAGCACAGCCCTTACTATAAACATGAGGCAACGCCACGGTATAACGCCCGTGATGTGGCCGTAATGAGGGGGCGCTTTGACAACGCGCGGGTTATTTTACTGACTTGCTGCCCTTGCAGCGATTCATATTTCAAGACAACAACAAACGAATACACGTACTGCAAACCATCTGCAGCGCCGAAGAGGCCGCCAATAAGCGTCTTAGCAACTCGTTCTTTCAAAAAACTCATCCCCGACAGAATCACCACAGGCATCAAAACAGCGGCGGAAAAGGGCAATAAATCGTTCGTCTATATAAATAAGAAGGGCTACTCGACGATAATCTGCAAGGACTGCGGATACGTGGAAAAGTGCCCCGTCTGTAAGGCGATGCTCGCCTTTCACGAGGATATGTCCATGCGCTGCCAGAGGTGCGGTTTCAGCGCGAGGCCGCGAGACTTTTGCCCCGTATGCTCAGGATTCGACCTGAGAAAAGTATCCCCCGGCTCGCAGCGCCTTGAGGAGTTCATCAGAGATAAGACCGGCCTCACCCTAAGGCGTATCGACAAAGATACCGCAAAGACACCGGCTATATTTAAACGCATGGCCCTAAGCGCCCTTAAGAGCGATGTCGTGGTCGGCACTAAACTCTCGCTCAATAAAATAATGTTTAACAAGCACTTCAAAATCCTCGCCGCCGTCAATCCCGATGTTTACTTTAGTTTTCCCGACTATCTGTCTGCCGAGCGATTGTATCAGGACGTCATGGTAATGGCCGAAATGGCCGAAAAAGACGGAAGGATCTATCTGCTTACCGCCCTCAAAGAAGAACTGACTTATAAATTTTTGGAAAATTACGACTACGAGGGATTTATATCAAACGAGCTGAAAAAGAGAAAAGAACTGAACTACCCACCCTTTTGGAAAATGGCCTCGATTGAGTTTCACTATAACGATGAGAAGCCGGATATTAAATTAGAAGGCTGTGCAGGGGAAGTGGAGGTCTTGGGACCTGTCCCCTCTGAAGCTATAATAAAGGGTTACAGCCAAAGCGCGCATATGATTATAAAGGCAAAAGACACAGACGCCCTGTCCGGGGCAATCAGGAGGCTCAAAGAATCGATAAAGCAACTAGGACCTAAGATGAAAATGCGCCTTGTCGTAGATATAGACCCCGTGTAGGGGGCTTGGGTACTCCGGCCAAAGGCTGTTGGGTGCGAATTCCATACATTGGTATTTTTATACTAATAAATCAGCAGCGCCTCTGTCCAAACACCGCGGAATACAACGTTTTTTCTCTGGCACAATAATTGCTTCTTTATATGCAGCATCAGGACTCTATAAACTTTTTTAGAAATCAGTGTGAGGCGGTCTATGTATAAAGTGATTGTGGCAGTGAGCGAATATTCGACAAGAACGGCCTTGAAATCTTTTTTAGAATTGAATAGTTATTTAGTGGAAGAAGCTCCAAACGGGGCATTAGCCCTTGAATATTTTAAGGGATGTCTGCCAGACGCAGTCGTTCTTGATTTAAAATTATCTGAGATTGGCAGCTCAGAGGTATTACGGGAGATGATAGCAGTAAGTTCAGAGACGCCGGTCATATTACTGGCCGGCCATGACGAAATAGACATGGCGATAGAGGCTTTAGGCAATGGGGCGTACGATTATTTCCCAAATCCCCCCGACCCCGACATAGAGAGGCTCATGTTTGTCTTAGCGAGGAGTATTGAGGCCAACTCGGCTCTACAGGAAACGAAACATGCGATCAGTTCGATGTTAGAGTGGCATTTAGGCACGGGTGAAAGAATGAAACAGGTCATACGGGATATAGAGATGGCTGCCGGCAGCGGCGTTTCCGTATACATTCAGGGTGAAAATGGCGCCGGCAAATTTCTGATTGCCCGACTTATTCACTACAGCGGCGCCATGGCACGCGGACCCTTTATTCAGTTTGACGCTGAGGCTGTCTTCAAGGGGAAGAATGTCACGTCTGCCAGAGTCGGAAAATTATTTAAGCAGGCTGCCGGCGGGACTATCTACTTCAAAGGACTGCAAATGATATCTCCCGCCGCTTCGGCCCATCTGATTTCAGAGATCAGCAAAATGGCTGATAATGACTCAGAACAGGAAGTCCGTATTATCGCATCCTTTCCTGACAATCTCAGTCAACACGACAGCCCTGCAGGAAAAATACATGGAAAAGACCCTTTTTTATTCATAGATTGGTTTGTCATCAACGTACCGTCATTATACGAAAGGATTGAAGACATACCGTTTCTTGCCGGTAAGTTTGTGGCCGAGACGGCGGATGAATTAAATGTTGTGGTAAGAGACATAACGAAGGAGGCCATAAAACTCTTATTAGACTATCCATGGCCGGGCAACATAAGGGAATTAAAAAACGCGGTCAGACAGGCGATGATTATTTCGGACGGCCCCCTTCTGAGGGCCGAGCATTTTTACTTTTTACAACCCGGCAACACGGCCATACCGTCAATGTCACTGAAGGACGAAAAGGCCAGGGCAGTAAAAGATACCGAACGTAAGGCAATCGTCAATGCCCTTGACGCCTCTGCAGGCCGCAAGACAACCGCCGCAAAAATGCTTGGCATCAGCAGAAAGACGCTTTGGGAAAAGATTAGAGAATATAATATCAAAGAGTAAACAACAGCCGGAGTCCCGAAGCCGCCAACGGGGGGATAATCCCCCGTCTTGCCGGCGGCAGATAAAACGTGTGCGAGAATACGGGGTGAAGGGGGATTATCCCCCTTCGTCTTTAATCCTTTACAGTGTGTTTAGCAGGGCGATGTATTTCTGAACGATGATGTCGAGGCTGTATTCTGATGAGATTTTATTGTATGCCCTTGCGGCCAGGTCTTTCCTTAGGGCGTCGTCTTTTAAGAGCGCCTCCATGGCACCGGCCAATTTGCCGGAGTTTTTTACCGGAACGAGGATAGCCGAGTCCCCTGCAAGTTCCGCGTTTACAGGAATATCTGTCGTTATGACGGCAACTTTTGACGCCATTGCCTCCATAACGGCATTGCTCATGCCTTCGTAAAGCGTGGGGAGGACAAAGATGTCGCTTATTCTCAATATCTCATGGACATCGTCCCTGTTGCCGAGGAAATGGATATTGGCCTTAGAGGTGAAGTGCGTGATTTGCGCTGTCAGTTCCGTCTTTTTCTGCCCATCCCCGGCAATCAGGAGATTTACGCCTGAAAAGAGCTTAAA
>JADFXO010000390.1 GCA_015233485.1 Nitrospirota bacterium | reverse complement strand
GATTATTATCACATGCGCTTTTAGACTAATTCTACAAAAACCACCCGCTCAACCATTTTATTTTGCACTTATGCCAGGTGCTTTTGACACTTAACTTCCGTTTTTAGGTTAAACAGCGTCCAGTAGCATCGCCATTACACGCAGCGTTTTCAGATCAGCGTATGTTATCCAGCCCGTGGTCTCGCTGCCCTCGATGTCGATAGGGCGGCCGCTGATTTCACCGCTATAGACAACAACCCCGCCGGAGAGGGTGCGCTCCACGGCCGACGCTATGCCAGTCCACTCATACCGGTTCGGCCAGAGCAGCTTGCTCTGAAATTCCAGGTCGCCAAGTTTAATCATTCTTGATACCCCGTCTTTCGACTACGTTCAACTTCCTTATTTATCAGTTTCACAACGCTTGAGTTTTTGCGTTCGGGATATGTCCTGATGATAGTGTCACCAAGTTTGAGGTCTAATGTCATCATTCCGCCGATGCCGCCCACGAGACCGCCGGTGTTGTAATGCGGGATTTGAGGGATAGAGACATTTGGCCTCGATATGCTTTTGAACATGCTGCTTAGGCTTGAGGCATCGAACCTCATATTGATCAAGTCATAAAAGAATGACGGCGTAAACTTTCTGACTATTCCCGCCGGTATGACAAACTCCCCGGGCGTTAGTTTCGCGTCCACCGTATCCCGCGTCCCATAACCCCCCGGCACTTGCCCGCCTGACGCAAAGGCCGTGATCAGGCCGCCTTTGTTTTTTTCCTGCGTCGTTGTCGTTTTTTGATCGACAATAACCGTAACCTTCTTTCCATCGTTTGCAAGTATTGCCTTAAGGCGGTTCTCTATTTCATCGAGGCCGCTGGCCTCAAATAAGATTTTAGTCATTTTCTCGGCTGGTATATTTTTTAGTTGTGCGGCCAAGGTGGCAACACTGTTTGTTGTCTTTTCAATAGTCTCCTGTAGAGCTATTGCGTTATCATGTTCGGCAATTGCTTTTTCTTGGTTTGCATTTTTTTGGTCGGCTAACATCTTCATATACGCGGCATGTACCTCTTGTGCCTTAGGAAGCGCTTCTTTGTCGAGCCCGACGCCGCCTTTTTTTGCATTATTATTTATTTCATCTAATTTCTTTTTTGTCTCCGCTTCTATCTCTATCCGTCGATTGGCATACTCCTGGTATGTAATATGTTCGGTGGCGAGCTTTTTAAGCGCGTCTTCTCTTTCCTTGTTTGTTTTCTGTATTGCGTCTCGCTGTTCTTTTTCTGCCGACTTAGCACTTTCCGCCATAGATAACAGGGCGGTTTCAGACTCCTTATATAGTGCAACAGCCTTGTCATAGTCTTCCTTGTTTAGGATTTCTCCCTTGGGCGTATATGCCTTCGCCTTTTCAAACCTTTCCATCGCTTCACGCATTTTGTCTGCGTTTTGCTCCGTGTCGGCCATTCCTTTACGGTTAATATCTCTAATTTTATCCGCATATGATTTATTCTCGTCGTATATCTCTTTCATTGTAGCCTTTGCTGCCTCGGCGTATTTTTTCTCTTCTTCTATTGCGCTTTGAAGGGCGGCCGTTAGTGCTTTCAACGATTCCTGCGCGACGTTTACCTTTATTTGGAGCAGCCTTCCTTCCGCTCTGCCTATATCGTCCGTGGTGTAATTTTCCGCCGCGGTTCTTTTTCTTAGGTTTGCCAGTTCATCATTTATCAGGTTTGCTGCGGCTGCCTGATATTCACCCGTCTTTCTGATCAGATCATCATAATAGCGTTTGCGTTCAGCCAAGATTTCATTTGCCTTTTGTTCAGCTCCGGCACTTGTCGTATCTCCGGAATATTTCACTTCTATATTTAGGAGTGCCGATTTATGTCCCCTATCCAATGCATCAAGCTGTTTTTCTAACGCTTTTGTTAATTTTTCGATATCGACCGATAACCCTGCGGCCTGAATTTTTGATTCTCTTAGCCCTGCCGCATATGCGTTCGCCGCTCTGACCCCTTCTTCACTTACGTCTTTGCCCTGCATCATCGCTTTGTTTACATCGTATATTGCATCCCGCTCTCTTTTTAATTGTTCTATTTCATAGCCCAAGGCTTTGTTATCAGGTTGTTTGGATAGTTGTGCCTCTTTTTGTGCTATTTTTATCTCTAACATGCTTTGTTTTACTTTGCCAACCATTACCTGCAATGAATCACCAACTGATATCGTTGAATATTTTATTCCACTAATCAATGTGCCTAAACTCCAACCGGCCGCCGCGGCCGCTACGCCTGCTATGGCTACACCCATTTTGCTCATTGCGCCGACATTGGCAAATAACGATGCCGTTAAACTGTCGACTAATTTCTTTACCATTGGTATGTTTGTTGTCTGCCACATGAGCCATCCAGATGATACAAGCCCGATACCCATCGCAATATATTGCAACGCACTCGGCAGTGCCGTAAACTGATCCATTAATGTCTTCATTGCCTGCACTACTGAGATAATTACCGGCGACAATGTACTGCTTATGGAAACCTGAAGGGCATCGAAAGAGTTCAACATTAATTTAATCTGGTTTGTTGGGGATTCCAACATCTTTTTGTATGCCTCTTCATTAGACCCTGCCGATTGTTCAATCTCTTTTAAAGTATTTTCTAAGTTTTTAAAATTTTGACCTAAAGACAATACCGCCTTTATCGCCTCTTCATCAGGGATTACAGATCGTAATTCCTGTGCTGACAGACCTATCGCCCTTATCTGTCTAATCGTTTTTGTCAGCCCGTTCCATTCTATCCCCATAGCCTTGAGTTTGTCTTTCATCTCGTCTGTAGGCATTGCAAGGCTTCGTAGTGCCGACGTCAGCGCTGTTGCCGCTTGCGGAGTTCTTATGCCTGCCTTTGTCATCTCGGCAATCGCCGCCGATACTTCGGTTAATCCTACTCCAACGGCCCTGGCTGTCGGCAGGACGGTTCCTATGTGCTGGGCCAGCTCGGGGAATGTTGTAACTCCTATTTTTACCGTCTGAAATAAGACGTCGTAAATTTTCGTAAGACCCGTAATGTCCTCTCCATACGCGTTTACAATCCCCATGCCGACCTGAATAGCCGTCCTCGTATCGGTAACTCCTGCAACTGCGGCTTTCGATGCGGCCTCAAGAGCCTTTGTCGATTGCTCTACCGCGGCTCCTGCGGAAAGAAGGTCATACAACCCCGCGGCTAATTCCTTTGCGCTTTGCGGCACCTTGGTTGACATATTTATCACTTCATTTGTCAGGAGGTTGAATTTTTCCTTGCTAATGTCCACCAGGGTGTTTACTTCTGCCATTTTATGTGAGAACTCAGCATATTCGGCAAATGCCTTTGACGCTAAATATATCACGGCGGCCAGCCCTATAAACTCAGCCTTGAGCTTGGATAGCAACGAAGGAACATCACTTAGACTTGCCTTCAATTGCTCAGGCTCAAGAGGTGGAATCGGAACGGCAAGGCTGTTTCTCAGTTCCTGTGTTTTCTTTTTTAAGTTCTCTTCAGCTATGGCCAGTTCGTCAAGGTTGACATAAGCTGAATTTTTGAGCGTTTGAAACGCGGCGTTAAGCGAGGCTATTTCTTTGTTGACTGCGGCAAACGACGGGACTTCCAGTTGCGCAAAGGCAGATTTTAATTCAAGTGATGGGTCGCTGAATGACTTTTTAAGCCCGTCTGCTGCCTTGCTGGCTTCGGTCAGCTTATTCTTGAGGTTCTCCAGCACGGCAGACGCGGCGTCCTTCGCTTGTATTATTAACGATATGATATTTTCGTTAGCCATCCTATTGTCCCATTCCCTTCATATCTCTTAAGAAATCTCCTGTATCTCCTCTTCTATCTTTCGAGGAGTTTGACCCTCCAAAGAAGGCCATCGCCATTAGGCCTGATTTAATCTCGTCCACCCTCACGGCCTCCCCGATAAACATCTCAATCTGGTC
>JADFXO010000038.1 GCA_015233485.1 Nitrospirota bacterium | reverse complement strand
CGTAGTGTAAAGCCTGAGACTGTAGAGTACGAGATATTTAGGAATGCAGTGGTCAAGGGGTTTGAGCTGACACTGGAGATGTCCGTCAAGCTGCTTCGCAAGGCATTAAAATCCTACACCGGAGCGCCCCGCGAGGTGGACGCGTGGACGTTTAAGGATACTCTGCGTTATGCCGGCAAGCATGGACTGATGACAACCGGCGCCGTAGAGCGATGGTTTAAGTATCGCGACAATCGCAACAACACGGCACACGACTATGGCGTGGGGTTTGCGGAGGAGACGCTTGCCCTATTGCCTGGCTTTATAGACGATGCTGTCTCCCTTGAGGCCGCGTTTCGTGAGAGGTTTTCTTCCCATGCACCGGATTGACCTGCGCCCCGAATGGGTAGAGACCATAGAACGTCTGATAGCCGGGCATCTGCCGGATGCCGAGGTGATGGCTTATGGGAGCCGCATAAGTGGTTTGGCACACGAGGGGAGCGACCTTGACATAGTGGTGCGCAATCCATCCGCTCCAGATAAACCGTTTGATAATTTGCCAGCCCTGCGTGAGGCCATATCCGACAGTGATCTACCGATACTGGTAGATGTCCTTGATTGGTCAAAAATCCCCGACGGCTTTCGGGCAGAGATAGAGAGGCGGCACGAAATGTTAATAAAAGGGAAGGGACGAGGTTTGAGGCTGTGAAACGTGGGAATTTGAAGGGGTCTGGATATGGCTGGTGAGTGGAAAGATCATGCTATATCCGAAGTTGTCAAACTCATCGGCAGCCTGTCGAAGGATGCTCCGAATTACTTCTTTGATTGCATTTTGGAATGAATCCCAAACTATGTGAAATATCATTGTCTTCACGGTATTTTCAATGATTGTAGTTTTTCTTGCATGTAATGATTTCTTGCACTTTAAATAATTGACATAAACCTATTTGTATGTTAGCATATACCGCTTCATGGAAGATACTATTGATAAGAACCCAAGCTCCGATATAGGAATTTGCACCTATCGATAAAAAGGGTTTTTGAGGGCATTTTTGTCATTTATAATGCTGTCAATCCTTTGTTATGCATCATAAATAACAAAATACTTATCCTAATCGACTAATATTACATAATTTCTCATTTTTTAAACATACCTCTTCCCTTTATGCCAGTGATTTATTTTTCTAAATTCTTTTTTAGCCATCCTACGGTGGTACAAAACGCCTCGCTTTTTAGGACATTTCTACTTTGCTGCAATAAGAGATTTCTATTTTGCTATTACAGGAAATTATACGCCCGAAATAATAGACGCTGCTATCGGAAGCACGGCAAAAGATAGCGCCGTTGTGGCAACGATCATAAAGGCGGCAAGCGGCGCGTTGAGATTAAACTTATCAGCGATAAGTAAGGTCACTACCATCGCAGGCATAGCCCCTTCAATGGCGCACGACTTTAGCGCAATCCCCTCAACCCCCAAAAGCCGTGCGATTGCAAACCCCGCAAGCGGCGAAAAGACTAATTTAATCAGAGCCGCCGGGGCAGCAATCGCGGCATATTTAACATTAGGGACGGTGATGGCAAGCCCGATGCTGAAAATCATCAGCGGCGTGACAAGCCCGCCAAGCATCATAAGCGCCTTTAGCACGAACTCCGGCATGGCAACGGCAACGCCCTGCAGCGCCGCCCCTGCAAGACATCCCCACAGCGGTGGAAGAAGCGCAATCATCTTGAGGGAATCGCCCAGCGTGATCGCGGTACTTCCGGTACGTGGGGCAAACCTGCCCGCTATTTGCACCCCTACAAGCCACAAAACTGGCGTTGTGGCAAGAAGGTCATAGTAAATCGGATATTTCGCCGCGCCCACCCCATAGAGTTCGGTAATAATTGGAAGGCCAAGAAATGTGACGTTGCCAAAGGCTGCCGTTATAATGAGAATGCCGGTTTCGCCGCCGCCAAG
Organism: Nitrospirota bacterium; assembly: GCA_015233485.1. Taxonomy (GTDB): domain Bacteria; phylum Nitrospirota; class Thermodesulfovibrionia; order Thermodesulfovibrionales; family Magnetobacteriaceae; genus Magnetominusculus. The sequence goes on along the minus strand of JADFXO010000038.1, from coordinate 17,241 downwards.
CCCCATGCGCTTAGACAGAGGGAGATAAACCAAAAAGGCCGCCGCCAAAGAGGCGCAGATAGTGAGGGCGGCACTAAGAGGCACGAGCACCGCCTCGGCGTCCACCTTAGCCGTATAAAATACTGTAAGGCACAGTGCGGGCATAAAGACGTTAAAGACACAGAGGTTTATCGAATTCCTTACCATGTCGCCCGCCCCGGCATTTAATCGCCTGAAGACAATGCCGGCCAAGATGATAAGGCCAAAGGATAGCAGTGTAAGGTGCATCTATCTATTTGGGCTGTTTTGGCGGTTGTCGAAATCATCCATCGCCTTGACCAGGGTAAGCCACTTAAGCGATTTTAGATTTTTTGCCTGTGTGTGGAGAATCTTACTCTCTATCGCCTTGTTTCTCTCAGCCTCGCCGGTTACTCCGTAAAAGGGCAGCACGGTGTAGAAGGCCTTGTCAATATATTCCCGAATTGGGGTCAGAACGTCTGCTCTCCTTGTGAAAAAGGGGTCTTCGCCCTCGGCGCACGGTTTGTTAAAGACATTGAACTGCCTGCAGGCGGCCGGACGAATCGGATGAATGGAACATGAGGCGTCGATAAGAAAAGGACATGAGGCATCAGTTGGCGGCGTAAGAATCCGCCCTCGCAGGACTGCGCGCACAGTCTGTTCCATCTGCTCGGCCGCGTACCAGTAGATACCGGCCATCTCGTGCGGATATATGGGTATGTCCGTATGGGTACGGCAGCAGCTGTCGCAGTTCTTTTTACAAGCAAGGGGGGATTTACGTCTTTTAATTTCCTTTTTTATGGCATGAGCGGTCCCCTTGTCGATAATCGCACAGGCATCAAGCAGCATAGAAAGCCACGGCAGGCGCTGTTCGCTCTCAGGGAATCTGCACCTCCATGGGGGCTTCTTTGTCAGCGTACTGTCCTGCGTATGATTAGCCACCGAATTATTCAACTCTCGTACAGGCAAAGGCTGCAAATCTCTAAGAAAAAATCCCCCGCGTCTGTGGAAAACGGAATTATCACGATGGGGGCTTTCAACTGATGTATGATTATATGATCTTTCCCTGCGATTACGGATGGGCTTGAAAGGTCGAACTTATATCCCTTTTCTGCAAGAAGTTTTTTTGACCCTCCTGTAATCATATTCGTAATTTCACCAACGGCGTCAAACGCTGTCTCATCCAATACTTCAATCGCCTCTCCGAGCATATTGCTGGTTATCGAGAGGATGGCCGGCGCGGTAAACGTTATCGAGAGCGAAACTTTGGCCTGTTCCCCAATCATACCAATAATTCCGGTTACGTCGCCGCTGGCTTTGTGGTCGCTTTTTACAACGGGCTGCCCGGGTGTGGCGTCAGTCTGCGCCATAATCTGAAGGACATTGAGTGTAGACTTGATAAACGGATCAATGAATTCAAGGTTCATCTATAAATCTCCTTTAACACGCATTTTTTTCAATAAATTAGGGCTTAGCACCTAAACAAACACCTCATTACAGTAAGGACAAGACCTCCAGTCACTATTTCTTTGCTTTCTGCATTTAGGACACTTGTGTTTCAACGGTATGGTGCAAAACGGGCAAAAGACGAAATCGGCATTCAACGGCGCCATACAGCTGTGACACAGGATTATCTCCGAATTCGCTATGTTGGACGTCACCCTCAGTACCTCATCCAGGGATGTTGTCCCCATCATCACCTTCTTAAGTCCATCCTCGATGATAGAGGTCATCCCGGCCTCTCTGGCGGCCTGGGTTATCTCGTTCTCTCCGGCATCCTCATAGATGAGCTTTCTGACTTTCGCCGACGCGGGTACGAGTTCATAAATCCCCACGCGGCCTCTGTATCCACGTCCTCCGCATTCATCACATCCTTTCGGCTGAAAGAACTTGACGTCGTTGCTTATGTACTCCCCACTCAGCCCCAACACTATAAGCTCTTCCATTGTCGGCCTGTAAGGCTGCTTACATTTGGGGCAAAGTTTTCTGACAAGGCGCTGGGCAACGATTCCATTCAGAGAGGATGCTATAAAGTGGGTTTTGATGTTCATACCCCTGAGCCTGGTTATTGCCGAAACGGCAGTAGTCGTATGCAGTGTGGTTATCACAAGGTGGCCTGTAATTGAAGACTGAATGGCTATTTCGGCGGTCTCAGGGTCACGCATTTCTCCCAACATTATAATGTCAGGGTCCTGCCTCAGCACCGACCTCAGGGCCGCTGCGAATGTAAGGCCGGCCTTCTCGTTTATGTTCACCTGATTAGCGCCCTTCATGTTATATTCTACCGGGTTTTCAAGCGTGATTATGTTATTTCTATCGCTCATCAGATGATATAACGCGGAGTAGAGCGTCGTGCTTTTTCCGCTTCCGGTTGGTCCTGTAACAATCACAAGTCCCTGTGGTTTTTCTATCATTTCCAACAGCATCTGGTAATCCTTGTCGGCCAATCCTATATCGAGCAGTGATAAATTTGACGCCGATTGATCAAGCACCCTGATAACTATCTTTTCACCAAATTGCGTAGGCAGCGTGGACACCCTGAGGTCAACCCCCTTGCCGTCCACCTTTATCTTTATCCCGCCGTCTTGCGGAATGCGCCTTTCGGATATATCCATCTTGGCCATGACCTTTATCCTTGATATTACCGACGGCGCAAGAGACTTTGCAATCTGGGTAAAGCCGGCCATTATTCCATCTACGCGCAATCGTACGCGGAATCCTGTCTCGCCAGGCTCCAGGTGTATGTCGCTTGCCTTGGTTTTAATAGCGCCGAAAATTGTCTTATTTACAAATTGAACAATCGGGGTGGATTCACTGTCTCTTATTAGTTTATTTGCCTCCGAACCGGAGACATCAATACGTTCGGTGGTTATTTCCAGGCTGCTTTCAATGTCATCAATTCCTGCCTCAAAGATGTCCTTCATATCGCTATAATCGACCTGCGCGGCTTTTGCACCTTCAGCGGTATAAAATCGATTAATGGCATTCTCTATATCGGTTGTGGTGGAGATGACGATGTCGACATCTCTGTTAACCATATACTTAACTTCTCTTATGGAATCGATATCCATCGGATTGACCATGGCTATTTGCATCAACCGGGTTGTGGCGCTTATCGGCATAATCGTATGTTTCAGCGCAAAATCCTTATCTATCAACCCTGTGGCTGTACCCTTTATGATCGCTTTGGACAGCTCAATGTACGGCAGATTAAGCTGTGAGGACAACGCGCGCGCAATCTCGGTCTCTGAGGAAAAGCCCATCTGCACAATAATGTCGCCAAGCTTTTTCTTGCTCGCCTTTTGATTTGTAAGACAGAGTTCAAGCTGCACTTTTGAAAGGGTTTTCGCGTCGAGGAGTATCTCTCCCAGCCTCTTAGGTTTTTTATTATAGTAATAATGCTGAGTTGCCCTCCTGATTTCAGCCAATGTTGTGACTACCGGGCGCACCTTTTTCCCCGTGACAAATTCCAAATCACTGATTGCCCCAAGGTCAAGCGGGTCGGACATCGCTATGGTTATCCGTGTACCTTCAAAATTGACGGGCATAACAAGGTGTTTCTCTACAAGTTTCAAAGGTACTGCCTTAATGACGGCATCCTCTATAGTGACTTCCTGAAGGCTTACGTACTCAAGCCCCATGTTGTCGGCAAGGGCATTGACAATCTCCATCTCCGTAGCATACCCATTGTCCATGAGTATCTTGCCGAGTTTATGCCCTGTCCGTTTTTGTTCGGCCAGGGCTAAATCCAGCTCAGAGTCATCAATAGCGCCGGCCTTCAGTAAGGCCTCGCCGAGCTTCGCAAGGACCGCCGCCTGCCGGTCAAATTTGGCTTTCATTACAGTTTCCAAAGCCCACCTCGTGTCGTTTACAACTCAGGAATATCTACTGCAAACGGCAATAACTGCCCATGCAATAACTGCCCGGGTGATATTTATGAGATTCGCAGCGTGCCGGAGTCTCATCTCTTTACAATAGTTTATTTATGCTAACACAAGGCTGCCCGAAATTGCCGCTTTTTCACGGCACTGTCATTCCAGCCTCTCGGTATTCACCTTTATGCCAACGTTCTCTATGATCAAAATGCAGCCCATGTTATACTTTATATCGCTGTTTATCAGTTGGACGACATAGGCCTCGTGTATCCAGTGGTTTTGGATGTGGCTTTCCACAGTGCCGTCCGATATGGATACGGAAAACGAATAGTTGCCTGATTTCAGAGTTGGAAAGTAAAACTCAAACTCTACGTGCAGCTTGAGGGTATCCGTAAATGGTTCTATTTGAACGTTATATATGTAGTTGTTTATTGTGAATATGTACGTGCCGTAGTTGTCTTTTAACGTGATGCCGCAGCCGGGGCTTACAATATTGCCTTTTATATCCGCCTCGACAAGGAATTTCACCCTTTCGCCGCCCCGTAATATATTAATCCTGCGGTTTGTTTCGCACGAAATCATGATGACACGCCGAATCTCCGCCCCACCTTCGCCAAAGGAGGCATACCCTCTGACGTCTTCCCATTCTATGGTGTCGCCTGAGGCAGTTGACTCGGGGGCCAGTGTGTATTTATTTTCGGTAGTAGAGCCTTCGTAAAACATGTATGACATATATTCCTTGCATACATATTCGGGTTCGCCGGTTAAATAAACCTGCCCGTCACGAAGCCAAATAACACTATCGCAGAGTCTTTTTATTGCCCCTATGTCGTGTGAGACAAGGATTATGCATTTGCCGCTGTTTTTGAAATCAGTTATTTTGCGGAAACACTTGATTTGAAATCTTATGTCTCCGACGCTCAACGCCTCATCAATTATCAGGATATCAGGGTCAACGCTTACGGAAACGGCAAACGCCAGCCTCACGAACATCCCGCTTGAGAAGGACTTGACGGGTTGGTAAATGAACTCCCCTATGTCGGCAAAGGCTATTATTTCCCCAAGCCTTTCGTCTATCTCGGCGCGGGTGTAGCCCATGATTGTGCCGTTAAAATAGATATTTTCTATGCCGGTGAGCTCGGGATTGAATCCGGCGCCAAGCTCAAGCAAGGCGGAGAGCCTGCCGGTTTTGGTTAACAGGCCGCTTGTCGGCGTCAACACCCCCGTCAATATTTGCAGAAGGGTGGATTTCCCCGCTCCATTTTTCCCTATTATACCGACCGTCCGGCCCTTGATGGCCTTAAAACTGACATCCCTTAAGGCGTAGAAATCCTCATGGTATTGTTTTTTGAAAGGGTTTACTGCCTCCTTCAACCTGTCTATCGCACGTTTATAGAGTTTGTAGACCTTTGTCAGGCCAATCGCCTCAATAACGGCGTCTCCGTCGACAATTAAGCCGCCGCGGTCTTTGCCGGTATTTATCTCCACGGCCTTATCCCTCGTCCTCTATCTCTAAAGCATATCTGCAAAGTGCGGCCTCATCTTACGAAATAACTTTAACCCGGCTAACATTATCATCCCTGTGACAAACCAATAATACACCGTCAACAGGGGGGTCTCCCAAAACCATATCTTATATACGAAACAGTTCCTGTAGCCGTCGATTATATAAAACAGTGGATTGAGCTTTAGCAGAAACATATATTTCGGCGGCACGGACTTAATTGACCAAAACACAGGCGTAAGCCAAAAACCAAACTGCAGCGACATGGACACTACCTGCGAGGCGTCTCTGAAGAAAATCGCCACAGACGAGGTTATCCATGAAATCCCCAGCACAAGCATAAGCGACGCAAAAAGGTAATACGGCACTTGCAGTGAATAAATTGAAAATCCATGTCCGTGGAGCAAAAACACAACGAACAAAAAGAGAAGGAAAAACAAATGCACGTAGAGGGCGGAAATGATTTTCACAATGGGCAGGACGCTTACCCTGAAGACAACCTTCTTGACCAAAAAACTGTAATCAAGGATTGAATGCGTCGCGCCCGATATGCTGTCGGAAATAAAAAACCACGCTATTATGCCGGGAAGCAGCCACAAGATAAAGGGGAGATCTTCGGCCGGCCTTGCCTTAAAACCCATCTGAAAGACAAACCACAAGATCGCTATATAAACCGCAGGGTTGACAAACGCCCATAAAACACCCAGAAAAGACCCCAGATATTTGGACTTAAAATCCCTTCTCGCCAATTCGATGAGTATCTCTCTGTTTCTATACAAATCGATGCAATTGACAGTTATAAGCCTAAGAACATTCATGATTCAAAACAATGCAATGCATGGTTAACCCCGGCGAAGGTTTCCCGCTTTCCCGGAAAACGCCCTGCTACATACCGAAGTAGTCAAATTTCTCCTCCTTGTGCGTCCACCTGTCAAGCCTGAAGACAAAGGCAGGCTCCCAATCCGGATTAAGCGTTATAAAAAACTCTTCGCCCTTGCATAACATCCTCTCGCCGTTAATCAGGTTCTGAAGCTCGTAGGTCTCGTCGCCTCCTATGCCGAGGTCCTGCAACGGGATATATACCATCGAGTTGTGAGTCTGAAACGGGTCAAGATTGGCAACGACAAGGATAATGTTTTTACCATCCGGCGACGTCTTTCCATAAAATAAGATATTTTCATTGTCAGCGCGGAAAAAACGGAGGTTCTTGTAATGGTGAAGGGCCGGGTTTTCCCGCCTGATCTGATTTATCAGTGTGATGAAGTCTATTATGTTGTTAGAGCTGTCCCAATCCCATACCTTAAATTCGTATTTCTCGGAGTTCAGATACTCCTCTTTTCCCTCTATCGCGTTGGCTTCGCAGAGTTCATAGCCACTGTATATGCCGTAGACGGAGGACAGCGTAGCGGCAAGTACAAACCTCATCTTAAAGGCCGCCCTGCCCCCTATCTGAAGAATCTGGGGCAGTATGTCGGGGGTATTTGCAAAGAGATTTCCACGCATATATTCATTTACCTCAGATTGTGTCAACTCGGTAAAGTAGTCGATTATCTCTCCCTTAAAGTTCCTCCATGTGAAATACGTATAAGACTGGGTAAAACCAACCGCCGCCAGCGCCCTCATCACAGGGGGCCTTGTAAATGCCTCGGCCAGAAATATGGCGTCGGGATACTGCCTCTGTAATTCGCTTATCAGCCAGCTCCAAAACGGAATCGGTTTCGTGTGTGGATTATCCACCCTGAATATCCTCACGCCTTTTTCCAGCCAGAAGGTGAGGATGTCTTTCATCTCTTTCCATAACGCCTTCCATGCCCCGTCCGGCGCATAGAAGTTCAGCGGGTATATGTCTTCATATTTCTTTGGCGGATTCTCCGCATATTTGATTGAGCCGTCAGGGCGCTTAAAAAACCATTCGGGATGCTCTTTGACATATGGATGGTCGGGGGAACAGTTGATTGCAAAGTCAAGGGCTATTTCCATATCGAGCGCCCTGCACGCCTTTTCAAACTCCTCAAAATCTTCAATCGTCCCAAGCCCTGGCTCAACCGCCATGTGCCCGCCTTCGGCGTTTCCAATCGCGTATGGCGAGCCGGGGTCGTTAGTTCCCGCTATGAGTGAGTTATTCGGGCCTTTGCGCTTAGTCTTTCCGATGGGATGAATGGGAGGCAGATAGACAACATCAAACCCCATTTCCTTTATCGCGGGAAGCCTCTGTTGACACTCCTTAAATGTCGCGCTCCTTGCCGGGTCTTTCCCCGCGGAGCGCGGGAAAAACTCGTACCATGCGGCATAGCGCGCCCTTTTCCTATCGGCGATTACCTCAAGATACGGCTCATGCACCGTTAAATCCGAGCGCACGGCGTATTTTTTGATGATATCCTTTAGAAGAGGGTCGGACATTATTCTGAGTTTATCTTCAGCCATTTTCTTTTTCTTTATCATTTCCATGACGTCGGTAAAATATCTCTTTTCTTCTTCCGTAGTGATATGTCCGGCAACTCCGGCAATCAGAATAACACCTTCGGCCAGTTCGCTGTTCACATCCTGCCCCGTCTCGAATTTCTTCATGGTATCCTTGAGCCATGAGGAAAAGACATCCGTATATGCCTCTATTGTGTACAGATAGCGGGCATTTTTATCAAGGACAAAACTGCCCTCCCACAGGTCAAGGCCGTGATTAACCGACGCCATCTCTACGCACTCCCACGATGTATCGCCGGAGTATTTCTCTTTATGCTTCAGCACGGCTCTGGTTATATCGTGGCCGTCTCTAAAGACCGTTGCCCTGACGGCGAGGACATCTCCAACCTCTCTTTTTATGGGATACTTCCCTCCGTCAACGCACGGTATTATATCTTTTATAACAAACGGCTTATTCAGCACCTGACACCTCTCCTATATACCTGTTTTCTATACCTGAATTCAACCGAAACATATATTTATTTATCAAACCAGTTTCCCGTATAAATTTACCACTTCGGCCGCTATGGCCTTCCAGCTAAAGTATTTTTCTGCCCGCAGTCTTCCCTTTCGCCCCATCTCCTGTGCCAATTGTTTGTCGGACAGGAGTTTATTAATCTTTTCGGCGAGGTCTTTTGAGAATTCTTCGGGGTTGACCGGCTCAAAGGGGCTTGCCTTATGCTGGTCGAACCTGACCAGATAACCTGTCTGTCCATCTTCGATTATCTCAACTATACCGCCCACGGCGCTTGCCACAACGGGAGTTGAACACGCCATCGCCTCAAGGTTTATGATTCCAAAGGGTTCATATATCGACGGGCAACAAAACACCGACGCGTGCGTATACAGCTGAATTGCCTCTTTCTTAGAGACCATCTTCTGTATCCAGACGACATTGTCCCTTTTGATTTTCTTTATACCCTCTTCCATTTCATTTTTTATCTCAGGGGTATCGGGTTGTCCGGCACACAGGACTATCTGCGCCTCGCTGTCAATATGTTTGATGGCGTTAACGAGATGAATAATCCCCTTTTGGCGCGTTATCCTGCCAACAAAAAGGACGTATGGCTTGCCGGGGTTAATACCATATTCGGCCAATGCCTCCTTTGATTGCGCCGGGCAGTACTCCTGCGTGTCTATGCCGTTATATATGACCGATATCTTATCGGCGTCGACATCGAAAAATTCGATGATGTCTTTTTTCATCCCCTGTGAGACGGCGATAATTGAGTCTGCCATCTCAATGGCGGTCTTTTCCACCCACATCGACGCCGCATATCCAAGCCCAAGCTGCTCTGTCTTCCATGGGCGCAGAGGCTCAAGCGAATGGGTAGTTATTACCAGTGGAATGCCGTAGGACTTTTTTGCCATGATACCGCCAAAATGGGTGTACCACGTATGGCAGTGCACTACATTGGCATCAATTGGCTTCGTGTTAAAAGTTACGCAGTTATACAGGGCGGAGAAAAGGGATTGCAGCTTTTCTTCGCTGTCTTCCACCATTTTTGGATCAATGCTATAGCCCCTGACTTTAAGCGATTTTTCGTCAACTGCCTGGTTCCCAAAACATCGCACCTCTACATCAATCAACTTTGACATCTCACGCGTGAGATATTCGACGTGCACGCCGGCGCCGCCGTATATGTTCGGCGGATATTCATTTGTTAAAATTAGCGTCTTCACTGCCCTCTCCTTTGACAGGGGAGCCTCTTTTGGCAGCGTCGCATATCCTGCATGTACTGGCCGCGTGTTCGCTGACTCCCTGCCGATTCTCTCATTCGCTGATTATAGCCGAAAACACTGTGTTTTGGCAAAAAATATTGCACACTGTCACACATTAAAACGAAAATTAATTATATCGCCGTCTGCGACGATGTAGTTTTTCCCTTCCAGGCGCGCAAGCCCCGACTTTTTTACCCCGGCCATCGTCCCGCTGGATATAAAATCGCCATAGGCCACGACCTCCGCCCTTATAAAACCCCTCTCTATGTCCGAATGTATCTTCCCCGCGGCCTCAAGGGCAGACATTCCCTTCGTTATCGTCCACGCCCGCACCTCATCTTCCCCCGCGGTGAGAAAAGATATCAGTCCCAGGAGTTCATAGCCCTTGTTTACAAGTTTATCCAGGGCGGGCTGCTCTATGCCCATATCCTTAAGAAAAGACTCTGCCTCGTCTGATGGCAGCTGCGCTATTTCCATTTCAATCTTCCCTGAGAGGCTTATGACCGCGTTTTTGTCGAAGTCAAGCCGTGCCGCGATCTCATCTATCAGCGGCTGAGTCTTTCCTATTGCCCCTTCGGATACGTTTATGACTATAATCTTCGGCTTTATGGATATAAACTGCAGGTGGACGATGGCCTTTTGTTCTTCTGCCGTAAAATGGGTTTTTCTTAATGGGATTTCTTTATAGAGCGCCTCTTTGCATTTCTCAAGGATTTTCTTTTCCATTTCGTCGGGGCGTTTCCCGCGTTTTGCGGCCTCGGCCATACGTCCGAGCCGTTTTTCGACCAGTTCGAGGTCATAGAACAGGAGTTCGGACTCAAGATTTGAGGCGTCTCTGACCGGGTCTATTGAATTGTCAGGATGAACAACGGAGTCGTCTTCGAATGCCCTGACGACCTCAACGAGGGTGTCCGCGTCTCTGATGAACTCGAAGACCTTCTTGTTGTGTGCGGCGTCGCCTTTTGTAAGCCCCTGAAAGTCCGTATAGACGATAGCCGAGTAGGTGGTCTTTTTCGGCTTATACATACCTGACAGCGTTTCAACACGCTTGTCGTTGACCCTGACTGACCCGACATGCGGCTCCTCCATGGACGACGGATATATGGAGGTCTGTGCGTTTTTGCCCGTAAGGGCGTTAAATATGGTAGTCTTACCGGAGTTTGAGAGTCCGGTTATGGCAATCTTCAATTCGATCTCTCCTTTTCTCAGTCATTACCGCAACCATCATATGATAGCAACAGTCCACGGGTAAAAGTCAAACTCGTAAATGAGGCATTCATTGAAATATCCGCTGCCGCATTGATATAATACAATTATGAGAGGAGTTATGGCGGCATTAATACTTTCACTGTTTATCTCTGCATCTGCCGGCGCCAGTTGGGCGGTGCCCTCCGGCGCAAGGGAAGTCCCATTTACGCAAGACGACAGAGACCGGCTGATAAGGCTCGAAGCAAGGATGGATGGCGTTGAGAAGAGAATGGACGGCATTGATAAGAGGATGGATGGTCTTGATAAGAGGATGGACGGTCTTGAGAGAAGAATGGATATTCTGAAGTCAGACATGGACAAAAAATTTGAACAGATGATGACATTCATGCTGTGGGGCTTTGGTATTCTTTTTGGTGGAATGGGCGTTTTGATGACAACGGTCATATGGGACAGACGTACAGCCCTCGCCCCGGCTGTTAGAAAAAACAAGGAACTTGAGGAAAGGGGAGATAAAATGGAGCGGGAGTTAAAGGAATTGAACGTTAAGCATTCTGAAATAAAGGATGTATTGAAACGCGCCGGTTTGTTGTAATTAGTCGCTCATTACAGGAATGGCAGATTTATTAATATTACTCATTTAGCTACAGCTTAGTATCAGGTATGATAAGGTACTCAGCACGCCAAGACACATAGGAGGGCAGGGTGCTCATGGGTTTGCGAGCCGCAGTTTGCGGCCCCGTTTGAATGGATTGCTAATTAAACAATATCCCTCTTAGCTGCTTTACGCCTTTTCCATCGGTAACATATGTCAGGCTTGCCTGCATTCCGGCTGTGTTGCCGTCCGCCTGCTTAACCTCCAATAACTGGTAAGACGTCCCCTTTTCATACAACTCACGAAACGCCTGCCTCTTATCGCTATTCATCAGGAAAACAGTATCCACTTTTTTATCTTTAATTGCGTCGATGTTGCCGTATTTAAGGAGTTTTAGGCCAATCTTATTAACTGCTGCGATATTCTCCATCGCGTCAACGACACAAATCCCCATTTGGCAGCTGTCTATGAACTGCTCCAGCAAGTCGGACTGATATTTCCATTTATCTATCTTTGTTTTAATCTTCTTGCTGTCCTCTATCATCTTGTTCATGAATTCGTCGGCGTTATACATCTTGATTAAATGGTCAACCGTCTCGACGAGTTCATGTTCATCCCACGGTTTATGGATGTACTTATTAACGGCTCCCTTATTTATGGCGTCAACGGCCGCGTCAATATCGGAGTAACCTGTCAGCAGCACCTTCTTACAGCGGGGTTTAATCTTATTTACTTCCTGCAAGAGCACCGCGCCTGTCATTATCGGCATTCTCTGGTCAGATATGACAACCGCTATTTCAGATTCCGAGATTATATTTAAGGCCTCAACCCCATTTATAGCAGTCTTCACATCATAGGTATCCATAAATGTATCATACAATGAGTCCAGGATATCCTGCTCATCGTCCACACACAGTATTGCCTGCTTTCCCCTGTCTGACACGACACCGTCCTCCTTACTACAAGTAACCGTCCACTTTTTTCGTATATTCTAAAAGATATTCGACAATTTTTACGAGCTTTCTACAAGCCGCCGAGCCAATCAACTTAGGCCGGCTTAGGCCAGCTCAGGCCGCTTTAAACGAAGCACCCAATAGTCCGTGCTGTACTCAGATATTATTATTGAGTATCGGGAAAGAATTTGTCAAGAAAAAAAGAAATCGGGCCATTGATAAAATGTTTTACATAATGTCAGAATAAGATTGATGAAATACATCGTGCTGATAGGCGACGGAATGGCCGATATGCCTCTTGCGGCCATTGGGGGAATGACGCCGTTACAAAAGGCGGCCACTCCTAATATGGACGCACTTGCCTCGGGGGGAATCTTTGGAATGGCCATGACAGTGCCGGAGGGGTTTCCGCCCGGGTCTGACGTTGCAAACCTGAGCATTCTGGGTTACGACCCGCGTGATTACTACTGCGGCAGGGCGCCGCTTGAGGCGGCAAGCATGGGGATTTCTCTTGATAAAGGCGATGCCGCGTTCAGGTGTAATCTCGTATGTCTCAAACTCCGCGAGAGCGCGGACGAGATGTTGGTTGCTGAATATAAAGATTCAAACATGGACGATTATAGCTCTGGACACATAAGCACGGAGGAGGCTAAGATATTAATCACGGACATAAACAAAGAATTGTCCAATGATAATATCCACTTTTACCCGGGCATAAGTTACCGGCATTTGATGGTCTGGAAAGATGGCCCGGTGGATATGTCCTGCACCCCTCCACACGACATAACTGGCAAACCGATCATGTCATATTTACCACATGGGGAAAAATCTCATTTATTATTAGAACTTATGTCGAAGTCGCAGGAAATCCTGAAAGACCATCCAGTAAATATCGAAAGGCTTCGACGCGGGAAACCCCCGGCAAACAGCATATGGCTCTGGGGGCAGGGGAAGCGCCCTGACATGCCGCTGTTCAAAGCAAAATACGGGATAGAAGGCTCGCTGATAAGCGCCGTCGACCTCCCAAAAGGACTCGGTGTCTGCGCGGGGCTGAGGATAATAGACGTACCCGGGGCTACCGGTTACCTTGACACCAACTACACGGGTAAGGCCCGTTACGGCATCGATTCTCTGAATGACAGGGATTTTGTGTATATCCATGTCGAGGCCCCTGACGAGGCCGGGCACTCCGGCAAACTTGCAGACAAAATTCGCGCCATCGAGGACTTCGATACCCTCGTCGTGGGCGAGGTGCTAAGGCTGTTGAAAGGTATGGGCGATTATAAAATCCTGCTTATGCCAGACCATCCAACCCCAATCGCACTCAAAACCCACACCAACGCACCCGTGCCGTTTGTCATCTACGACAGCCGCAGCGTGAAAACTAATAATAAAATCTCGTATAACGAGGGGATAGCATCAATGAAGGACGCTGTGTTCATCGGCGAAGGCCATACATTGATGAGTTACTTTATAAAAGAACAGAGATAGCCCTTTAAAAAAAAATAACCGGGCGACGCCTCGCTCGATTATCTTTTTCCTTCTCTTCTTTGCTCTGTTCTTATTTGTTTCTTGACATTATCTTTTTCCCTTCTTCGATAGTCGATGACAGGGTCTTCTTGCCTCCGTCAAATGTCGAGGAGATAGTGCTCTTTACGTCCGCAAGGTATAAGCTGCTCATTTCTACCGCCTTGTTTATTTTCTCTTCGGTGTCTTTTGTTAAAGTCAACAGCTCGGATTTTACATTGTCGGGCACATCCTGCAGTTCGGACTTTACCCTTGTTACGAACTCAGGCAATGTATCATCGACCTTCTTTATGACAGAGTTTACGTTTTCAACCACGCTGTCATAGGATTCGCGAATCTTAGCGCGGGTCTTGTCTCCAGACTGCGGTGCCAGTACGAGGCCTAAGGCTGCCCCCGCCAAACTTCCTACCAATGTTGCCGCGGCAAGAAATACCCCTGATACTCCCGTTTTGTCATTCTTTGTCATTATGTCCTCCTTTTTTTATTACACCTTTCGCAAATATGCCTATGGTTGATTTTATCAATGCAATCAGGCCAGTTGTCTGGCCAAGTAATTTAGTTACATACTGTGACGATTCTTTTAGTGTTCCACCGAGTTTTCTCGCGCCTGCGCCGAGTTCCTTTAAAGACGATATAAGTTCCTTTATCCCCACGACCATTTCGTCAACCGTTGACAGGATGCGGTTGGTTGTTTTAACTGTCTGAACCACTTCGTTCGCAAAATCCCTGAGTGAACAGCTCGTCGTCCTGATCAGCTCAATAAGCGAGCCTATCATTCTCGCCAGCTGAATTAATATCGGCGCGCTGCACACTACCACTACCGCCCACAGCGAAAACTGCATTACATCCATTGCCCGCCTATCTCCATTGCCCGGCTCCATTGCCCGGCCAGCTTCTTAATTCCAACCGCCTGAATCAGCCCGTCCTAACCAGCCCGCCTGATTCAGCGTTTAACTTAATCCCTCAAATCGGGGTCTTCGTCTTCGGCGTAGAGCTTATTGGCCGCCGCGCTTGCCGCCGCATCGTCTATCGCCTTTATCAGGGAATCACCTATGTGCTCGACCATCTCACGAAACTTGTTCCTTACCGGCCTGAAAAGGTCGTGTTGTATGTCTGCTATTGTCTTTAATCTGTTCTCAGAGGGCTGCGGGTACAAGAGCAAGGCCGCAGTGGCGCCGAGCAGCCCGCCTAAAAATGAACCTATCAAGACATAGCGCTTTACATCCTTTCCCTGACCTTCCAATATTGTTAGATCTGCCATAAACATCCCTCCATAAAATCCCTCCCTGCACAAATACCTATCCCTATAAATACCTATCCCTGTTGTAAAGCCACTTTACAGAGTATAGCACCTGGTTAATTCAGATGTCAAGGGAAGCCGGTAAATAATTCTGCGCGGGGGATTATTTTTGGGTTGGTGTGGCAGGACCAGTCAGTTCTCTGATTTTCTTATCGCTCAACCTGTCAATGTCTCTTTCTACGAATTCCGTGACGACGATGTCGGGGTGTTCATTTTCTATTATCTCCTTGTCGAAGGTCATCGTCCACAAGAAAACGCTGCGCTGGAAGTGTTCCGAGAAGAAATGCAGCAAGTTGATAAAAAAGGAATCTCTGAAGACGACGATTTTTGGCAGATGCTTGTCGTCAATTTCCTTGACAACTATAGGGGTATTTGGGTCCCAGCAGGGGTTTGAGTAGTTGCCTGGTTTACCGAGGACGCTTCTATAGGGTTTTATATGATGAAAGATAACATCTTCGTCGGTATAAAGGTCGGACAGGGACAGGAGTTTGTAGAGGTCTCCGCCCTTTATGTATTTTTTGTGTAAACTGAATTCTGATATGTCCATAGGTTCAGAGCCGGGAAAGCCCATTGTTTTCATTATTTCCCGATAAGCCCAAAAAGCACCATAGCTATTCCAGTGGGTGTCGGTCTTGTGAAACAGCAGCCCGCGTGGCTTCGCATTGAGAAGGGCATCTTTTACATTGATTATTTTAACTGTCGAATTATCCATATATTCCATCAGCTGCTCTGCCCTGGTCTTTCCTCCGGTTTTTTTTATGTAATCAGGCAGGTAGTCAGGGTAGATAGTCTCCTTGTTGGATGCTATTATCACATAGTATTTCATACCCCTTTTGGCAAGCCATCGCTGTCTCTCCAGCAGGGTATGTTTAATCTCGGCCAGCTCGGCGTTTGTAAACTGTTTAATGCCCTTGTAGTCATTGATTATGTTTAACGCGGACAGATAAACCCACCCATCGCGCCCGAACACTACCTGTTCCTGCATTGGCGAAGTGTTTAACCATTTTACCTTAAACTCGTTGTTCCACCTGATCAGCATCTCGCGAAACCCGAAGTTGTCTTCATAGTATTGGGTGTAATCATCGACGAACCTGGCAAGGTCTTCAAAGTTTTTCAGTGGTGGTTTTCTGGCAAGGGTTCTCTGTTCGGTTATGTTAACCTTATACGTTATAAGAAAAAATGTGCTCATAAACGGCAGGCTGATAAACAAGGCGAATACCGACGCTGTCGATATGCTGAAAATAGACTTCCCCCTTGGGTCGATCGCTGGAAACCGTTTTTTCCGTAAAATAAAAAAAACAATCAGAGCCGCCGCCGCGCCAAATACGTATGACAGGTAATGCTTATCGATAGAGCGTTGCAGGGCCTCGTACTTGTCTCCAATATTCCAGTTGCTGATAAACGGCGTATTGTGTTTGGTCGTTATGCGAACCACGCCGTCAACTAATTCATATCCGGCGATGTTTTCATTGGGCACGAACTCCCTCATAATATCCCCGGCAAGCCATTGGTATCTCTTAAATAGCGTTTCCATCCGGATACTTTTTATCTCTATGACGCCCTCCTTTTCGCCCACGAACAAACTCATCACCATGGGGTTTTTGATTTCCTCCGGGATTTTGAATTTTAGGTTCACAAACCCATCAGACCGATCAATATGTGCCATTACAAGGTTCTCAACGTCGAAGTCTCCCTTTTGATTGTGGAAATAAACCCGCGGGTTGTTGTCGTAAGAAGACCTCATGTTGATATAAACCCTGATCATCAGAAAACTGTTAAGTTTTTCGCAAAACAGATAGACCGCGCAGAATGTAAGCAGGGAGATAAGTATCTTAAGAGACAGCTCGTTAAAAAAAAACCTGATAAGTGAATCCTTTAGCTTAGGCCACGACTTGTTATCTATAATCATTAAGGCTTAAATCTCCTTTATACGCCGGCCGCTTGACACCGCCGGAACATTATACCATAGTGTTTGGTTAAGTTTCAGTAAAACAGCCGTCTCTGCAGCAATTCTCAATGAACGATCTGAGAGCGTGAGTTTGGTGTAATATTTGTCATGGGAAGCAGGCATAGGATCAATTTTGCAAAAACTTGGCTTAAAT
>JADFXO010000389.1 GCA_015233485.1 Nitrospirota bacterium | reverse complement strand
CAAGAAAGACCCCCAGCGTATGCAGACTGAACTCATGGGGCTATATAAAAAACACAAGGTCAATCCGATGGGCGGGTGTCTGCCGATGGTTGTGCAGATACCGGTGTTTTTTGCCCTCTATAAGGTGCTCCTCGTGTCCATTGAGCTTAGGGGCGCGCCGTTTATGCTTTGGATAACAGACCTCTCGGCCAAGGACCCGCACTATGTGCTTCCAATTATCATGGGCGGCACGATGTTCCTACAGCAGAAGATGACACCTACCACTATGGACCCCACGCAGGCGAAGGTAATGATGTTTATGCCTGTTATATTTACGTTTATGTTTTTGAGCTTCCCCTCCGGGCTGGTGCTCTATTGGCTGGTAAGCAATGTCCTTAGCATAACTCAGCAGGTTTACATAAACAAGAAAAAAACCGCCTGACGTGAGCACACCGCGGTAGCTGGTAATGGACGACATCACATGCCACACAAATGCCGACTTTGATTGTCTTTCCTCTATGGTTGCGGCAAAGAAACTCTTCCCTGAGGCAAAGATAGTCTTCCCCGGCGCTGCCGAAAGGCCGCTCAGGGAGTTCTTAAAGGCTTTTTCCCCAATTGAAATCTCAAAGATGAAGGAAATAGATATGTCCCTCATTAATCGTCTTATCATCGTTGACACAAAAGACCCTGAAAGGATTGGGGATTTTAAGCAGATAATAGGTA
Source organism: Nitrospirota bacterium (assembly GCA_015233485.1). Classification (GTDB taxonomy): domain Bacteria; phylum Nitrospirota; class Thermodesulfovibrionia; order Thermodesulfovibrionales; family Magnetobacteriaceae; genus Magnetominusculus. Next base: position 3,253 of record JADFXO010000389.1, on the reverse strand, counting down.
GAAGGGGACTTCAGACATTTATATACGACCATCACGCCGCCCGTCCGGGCGACATTACAGGCACGGTTGAGTCAATCGAGTCACTTGGGGCAACGGCAACCATGCTCACTGAGATATTACACTCAAAAAACATTTTATTATCTCCTGTAGAGGCCACTATGTTGTGCCTGGGAATATATGAGGAGACCGGCTCGATGCGCTTCTCATCGACAACTGAGAGGGACATGCTTGCGGCGGCGTATCTGCTTAGGCGCGGCGCAGACCTCAATATCGTCTCGACATTCATCAGGCCGCAGCTAAGCAGAGACGACCTCGAACTCTTAAATGAGTTATTAGCGTCGCTCTCTGAGGCCGTAGTCCACGGTGTAAGGGTGAAGATAGGGGCTGCCTCAAGGGAACACTACACAGGGGATTCCGCCTTCATAGCCCACGCAATTATGGACAGGGAAGACATAGACGCAGTGGTTTTAATATTAAACATGGCCGGTAAGACCATGCTTATAGGACGAAGCAGGGTGTCTGAACTTAACATAGGCGATGTCATGCGACGCTTTAACGGCGGGGGGCATCCCTCGGCAGCGTCCGCCTCAATGAAGGAGACCATCACAGAGATAGTAAAGGAAATGGTAATTACAACCCTTCATGAGCTAATCAGGCCGGAAAAGGCGGCAAGGGACGTTATGACAAGCCCTGTTATTACCATTGACTGGGACTCGACGATTAAAGAGGCCGAAGTGCTTTTGACCAAATACGAGATAAATGTCCTGCCGGTAATCAAAGACGCGCAATACGCGGGTATAATATCAAGAGAGATAGTGGAAAAGGCGCTGTTTCACGGCTTTAGGACAAGCAAGATAGACGACTTTATAACGACCGACGCGATTACAATGCCGCCGGAGGCCGCCATAGGAGAGGTAGAGTCCGCGATGGTTGAGAGCAATCAGCGATTTTTGCCCGTTATAGGCAACGGCAGGATAATAGGGGCAATTACAAGGACAGACCTGCTTCGGTCTCTCTATGAGGGGCACATCAGGAGAAGCCGTATAGAGCAGGCTCAATACGAGAGTAAACATCCCACCGGAAGGAGCCTCGCCACGATAATGCGGGAGCGTTTCCCGTCGTATGTGTATAAGATACTTCAGACCTCGGCGGATGTGGCGGAGGCAACCGGGGTGTCGGCCTACCTGGTAGGCGGCTCAGTGCGAGATCTACTAAGAGGGGAGCAGAACCTGGACATAGACATGGTGATAGAGGGCGCGGGACTCAAGTTTGCCTCGGCGCTTTCGAAGGTTTTAGATGGCAAACTAAAGACACACGAAAGATTTCAGACCGCGAAGATATTCGATATTAAATTATATGATTGCGGTGATTTTTCGATAGACATCGCAACCGCGCGCACAGAGTACTATGAAAGCCCTGCGGCGCTGCCGCAAGTAGAGATGTCCTCTATCAAGAAGGATTTATATCGGAGGGATTTTACGATAAACACCCTCGCCGTGTTTCTCAACAAGAGGGATTTCGGGCGTCTGATAGACTTCTTCGGCGCTCAGCGCGATTTAAAGGAAAAGACGGTCAGGGTGCTGCACAATCTGAGTTTCATAGAGGACCCGACGCGCGCCTTTAGGGCGGTGAGGTTTTCCGAGAGATTTGATTTCAGGATAAGCAAGCACACAGAGAGGCTGATAAAGACGGCAATCAGGTTTAATCTGTTTGAGAAACTATCGGGCGCGCGGCTTTACGACGAGCTTCTGTTGATATTCAGGGAGGCCGACCCGATAAAGGCCCTGAGGAGGCTTGAGGGCTTTGGCCTTCTGAAGGCGATACACACGGGACTCAGGTTTTCGAAGGAGTCAGACAAGACATTTCAGCGCGTGAGGGAGACAATCTCGTGGTACAATTTGCTGTTCAGGGAGGACAAGATTGACATTGGGGTATTATATCTGATGGCGTTGATTGCGCCGCTGATGGCGGACGACCGCGATGCAGCCCTTCAGAGGCTTACAACTCCTGATACGATAAAAAAGCACATCCTCTTAGGATTAACCAAACTCAACGAGCCATTCTACTATAAAGACCCTGTGTCGGTGTATAACCACCTGACGGGCACATCGTTAGAGACGGCGATATTTTTGATGTCAACAGCGGAGAGCGACGAAAAGAGAAAATCAATATCCATATTCCTGACAGAGCACAAGGACATGAAACCGGCACTAAAAGGCGACGGACTAAAGGCCCTAGGAATTCCCCCCGGCCCGATATACACGGAAATATTTACGGCCATCATGGAAGAGAAACTAAGGGGAAACCTCACCACAGCCGAAGAGGAGCTGGCCCTCGTAACAGAGCGTTTTGTAAAAAAGTAACAGTTTCTCTACAACAATTCGTCAGAAATAATATCTACGATTATCCTGGCTGCGTCTTCGGCGCCTTCTTCGACCGCATCGCCGGAGGTTATTGCCTTCATCAGGTCAAAATAGCCGTTAGATTCCAAAATGCCGATGAGCTTTTCGCAGTTCATTTTTTTCTCGTTATAGTGCATTAAGGCGCTGCCGGTATAATAATTCGTTTCAACCTTTTCTATACCGGAAACGGAGGCTATGAACTTCTCGAACCCCTTAATCTCCTCACGGTTGTTATGGAGACGTGGACTCTGAATTCTAAGTCTTCCCGGTGTAGCGCTAATATAATAAGTCATATTCAGAGCAATTCGACATAGGGTTATTTAGTCCTTACCTCTTGGTCGTCAAGATCGAAAATACGAAACACCGATAAGAGTTTGTTTGGTGGCTGCATAAAAGCGGAATATTTTACACTCCTGTCCGAACTTCGGAAATTATTGTTGGAGAATACGAACCTCGTTAAATTTTCTGACGGATCTATCTGTACCATATTACTACGAATATAATCTCATAAGATTCTGTATAATCGTACTCGACAATACTCCATCGAAATGCTCTGAGCCGTGCACCTCATTACCGGCAAATAGTCCCGCATAAGTAATTCGTTGTTCACCGCTGACGCTCATAACAAAAACCTGACCCTTTCCTCTGTACCATTCAAAACCTATGTCTCCGGTTGGCTCGGCAACAATCTCAGGTGTCGGGATAGAAAAAGGGAGTGCGTCAATTATCCTTTGCGCCTCTTCGAATGAGTCTTCGGTAATGGCACATGCGCCATAACCGTCCCAATCCACGCTTGAGCACTCATTGTATATATCCAACAAGGAATCGCGCATCTTACACAATGGAAGTCC
>JADFXO010000388.1 GCA_015233485.1 Nitrospirota bacterium | reverse complement strand
CGCAAACATCTTTTTTATTAACGGGAGCAGTTACAGGCTAAAGGATAAACTTAAAAACATTAACTAACCTCTTAGAGAGGGGTCATTTTTAATTGCGTAAAGGGGTCAATTGTCTTGACTATCTACAGTGCTTGGTTACAAGCATCCAAAGACAGCCTTAAACATGCACAATCTGGCTGAATTGCTTAGTGGCAAGGGGGATTACGAAAGTGCAGAGCCGCTCTATCGCAACGCTCTTGAGATATATGAGAAAGTGCTTGGCGAGCATCCAGACACAGCCTTAAGCATGAGCCATCTGGCTGATTTGCTTTATGAAAAGGGGGATTACGAAGGTGCAGAGCCGCTCTATCACCGCGCCCTTGGGATAAGGGAGAAGGTGTTTGGTTCTGAGCATCTGAATACAGCCTCAAGTATGGAACATCTTGCGGGACTACTTAAAGCTAAAGGGGACTATGAAGGTGCAGAGCCGCTTTTTCGCCGTGTCCTTGTAATAAGGGAGAAGGTACTTGGACATGAACATCCAGACACAGCCTTAAGCATGAACAATCTGGCTGCACTGCTTAGTGACAAAGGGGATTACGAAGGTGCAGAGCCGCTTTTACACCGCGCACTTGATATATGTGAGAGGGTGCTTGGACATGAACATCCACATACGAAAATGCTTCGGGAACATCTGGAGATCTTGAAATCTTTATGAAAATCGACAGCCGGTTGTCATTTCTCACAATAAATCGAATAAAATATGGCATTTTGTCTCAGAATAAACGAGATGTTTGCGGAAATATCTCAGAAAAAACCGACTCGCTATAGAGCGAAAACAGTGGGCTTGAGCTGGCTTTTATGGTCGAAATAATGTGCCATGAAAATATGATAACGAGATTATGCTTAAATATCAAGGCTTTATATTTTCTTTTATATTTTCTTTTACAATAGTAGTAGTAGCAGATGTGAAAATGTTGAAAACTCTTTATTTGAGTTTTCAAAGCAATGTTGATAACTTGTCCTTTAAGTTATCAATATTGCGTCATTTACACATCCTTCCTTATAGCCGATTTATAGTGCAACGTCTTGATTAATGTGCGATTTCATGTCGGAATAATGTGCACCCCGACACCTGGCAAAGTACTTGGATGTCCAAGGATAATCGAGTAAATATCCTTATTTTTTTACATCCATATCCATTGTTATCATTATCTCCGTCCCAATCATTACCCAACAATCACACCCTTTCTTTAACAGCGCGCCAAGTGATAAATGGGAAAAACTCCAAAGCCCTTTGCAAGCTCGAATTGTCCAAGATAGACCGAACGTATTCCTTCCGGATTTTCCAGTCTTAAAATGGCGGCAAAGTGCTCGCTGACGTAAACATGGCCCGGAGAGGTGATAGGCTCAATCCTGGCGGAACGGTTGATGTGGGCACCGAAAAAGCAGTTCTTCTCACGTATTGGGTCACAGCCCTTGTAAACCGGGCCAAAGTGCGCCCCTACGCGTATATTCAGCTCACAGGACATACCCGTACCCTTACAGTCAAAGTCCTTTACACAGTCAATCAGATCGAGAGAGAACCGTGCGGCCTCTGTAGCAGTTCCGAAATAACAGACTAAGCCATCACCCCAGGTGTTGACCTCCTCAGGTTTATACCCTTTTGAGTCCATCATCTGTTTTATGGCTGACATAAAGGCGTTGTTAAAAATCACGAGTTCGGAATCTTCTATTTTGGAGAAACCGACCACGTCCGAAAATACTACGGCCATGGGTATTCTCTCATTACAGTCTTGTACTTCATGTATCTTTTCAATCTTACGATCTACAGACAAAGCCTCAATTTTTGATTTCAGTATATCTTTATCCATGAACGTAAGGGTTTCAACGTCTATAACGGTGAGGTTTTCATAGCCCTGTGCCTCAGTCCAGACCTTGACGTTATGGGCGGTGCCAAAGGGGCCGTCTCCGGTTTTTCCGTCCCAGACCGCAATCATATGAGGCCTCATCCCCAGGGTATCGCACGCCTCCAATGTCTTGCCAATTAAAAAACTGTTTCCATAGGTAAAGAGACTCCTGTGCCCAAGGTATTTCTCTTTAACGGACTCTATCCAGCGGGTTGACTTTTCTTTTAACTCAAGATAACGCTCCTCCCATTGCCCGCCTGCAAAACTGACGCTCTCCCTCAGAAAGTCAGCACCGTTAAAGGGTATATGGATATTCACGTCCCTGTTTCTTGCAAGCATTTCTTCGGCAAATATAATATCCGTACCGCACGCTGCCGACCCATACCCTATCTTTGCATTCAGACCCTCCAGGGCATCTCTTATCAGATTTCTTATGACATCGGCTTTGGCCTCGGGGAATCTTTCAGACGCTCGCCCTTTTGCGTCTATCATGTGGCCTGTGTAATATATTATGCTACCGGTGTCAAGGAGTTTCCGCAATTCCGGCAGATGAGTTTTGTATAAAGTTTCTTCAAGATAACCGGAGGTTTTAAAAAAATCCAATATTCCCAGGGCCTGCTTCTTAGTTGTGAGCTGATTTCCGTAGTCTCGTGTCCGTAAGTTAAAGGCTTTTTTGTAGGCATCAAGGGACTTTTCAAACTCCAAAAGGAGCAGGTATGCTTCCGCCTGAGAGACTAACACCCAGTATTTCTCACCAACATCTTCGCCGTAACCACCGCTTTCCAGCTTTTGGGCGCAAATGCTTATCGTTTTTGAGGCATAGGCGTTTTTCTGGTCTAAATTGCCTGAATACAAGGCTAAGCAGGCCACGTTAATCCCGGTATAGTAGTCGGTTTCATTACTGCATCTGAATCCTTCGAGATATACGTCTTTAGCCTTTTCCAGGTATTCTTTATCGTTATATTTTTGCCAGAGCCTCTTGAAAATGCCTCCTAATATCCCGGCTGTCTCATTATCGACGCGGCTGCGGCATGATACCCCGGAATTTTCGTACATCTGCAAAAGCACGTCTTTGGCCTCTTCAAGCTTGTTCAATCGTTGCAGTGCCAGGGCTTGCTGCTGAATGAGTTGCCGGTGTTCTTCCGACTCATAGGTAATATCGTTAGCAAAGTGCCGTTTTATTCCCTCGGTAACGATATCATAAGCAAGAAAGGGGTCGCCTTTTGAGAGCACTTTTTTCCCAAAACCTGAGTACATCCCGGCAGACCAACCTTTTCTGTTTTCCTTTGAGCCTTCATAGCAGAAGCTTATAAGTTTCTGGACGGAATCGAGGCTATCGGACTTAAGCAACTCGTTTACATAAATATCTTCCGCAGAAAGGCCTCTTTCCGGTTCAGGAGTCTGTTCATTATCACTTTTTTCAATCTTGTATCCGAGGCCAATCAAGGCCTTGACTGTAGTAGTAACGGCGTTACGATCGTACTCCTTTTCGGATTCAGGGAGTTCATCATAGGGCACGAGGCAGGGGTTTTGTTTCAGTTTATCATTCCTGGGGCCAAGGCTCCAGCCTTCTTCGATTCGCTTCTGTGCCCATATGTCGTGGGCGTTTTTGGCAAGCAACTCTATTGCTTGCTCTATATAGGCCGGAAGATTTATAATTTCACAATCGATTGGCTTTGGGGTATACATAGGATAAATTATAATGGAAACAGTGGCAATAAATAAAGGAGATACGCTTTGGCGGATTTATTATCAAGATTAAAATCGGAAGGGCCTAAGCGCATATTATCTCTGGATGGAGGAGGGGTACGCGGCATCATTACATTAAATTTCCTGGAAAAGATAGAGCATATATTAGGCCAAAGGTATAAAAGAGATGACTTCCGGCTCTGCGATTATTTTGATCTTATCGGGGGAACAAGCACGGGAGCACTTATTGCTGCTTTGTTATCCATAGGCAAAAGTGTAGGAGAGATAAAGGATAAATATTTGAATTTAGGTTGGAAGATCTTTAAAAAGAGGCAAGTAAAAATGTGGAAATCCCTATTCGATGAACAGCCGCTAAAGA
>JADFXO010000387.1 GCA_015233485.1 Nitrospirota bacterium | reverse complement strand
ATGACACCATACCTGAATATGGCTACCTTTTGTTTCTTATCATCCGGCATACTTCCTCCTTTGTAAGATTTATGCCGCATATTAGCCAAAACCGGTAGGAAATGTAACCGCAAAAGAAAGGTAGGGGGCTTCAACAATGGGTTTAATCTTAAAATAATCCAACGAATGGGTGTTTACTATAATTCCATCCCCGGACAAACGCTTAAGTATATCAAGGTAGCTGCTCTCCTGCGCGCTAGCCTCCCTGCACGCCTGTTTCACAAACCCTTTCCACCAGTACTGTTGCCTCTGCCGAACGAGACATCTTAACCACTTACCGGAAACTATCCGCTCCAAAAGACTCCATATTATCACAATTCTTTCTATCTGAAATCGCCTGTAGTACTGCCGGGGCCGTACCGTATGTACCGACTTACAGTCAGCACAACGGTATCTCTTCAACCACAGGGGACACTTATAATCATCGAAATACCGCTCCACGTACCCATGCCCCCATATCCTTATTCCGCCACAGCTAGGGCACCTCTCAAGTCGTGGCCATGCGTAATTTTTCCCTGCCTCAGCCAACCTCTTGACATCTACATCAAAATATAGTATCAATAATATGTGTTTGTTGAGGTGTAACCTGTCTTTGTATCCTCGAAAGTACTTTACAGGTTACACCTCGCCTTTCTATAGTTTCCATGCTTTGATTCTTTATTATGAGATTTTATACGGTATGATTACTTTTTTGTGAGACTTTTTGAGGGATACTTGCTTTATTCTGAGACAACAACGCCTTTTATTGTTACTTTATTCTGAGACCCGACAATCAGCCCCCACCAAAATGTCAACCAGTCGCTCTTATACAGAATCTTTATATAATCGATAGTCTTAAATTCATATTTATTCTCATCTTTAACCTTATTTTCTATAAAAAGAACCTTATCTCTTGTTAAATTGAGTTCCTTTATCCCGTTCATAATAACATTCATGGCTGCCCAAAACACAGCAAGCAGCAGAAACGGTGCGGTATAGCTTCCTTCTACGATACACTTAGTCGTTGAATTATCCATATTATGTTCACTCCTGTTTGTTGTCTTCTTTTTTCCAGACGATTTTTTTCCATTTGCCTCTAACAGGAATCAGCGGTTTCCCACCCTCGTTAACTATTTGAATCATAACCTTGCATTCTTCTATAAAATCCTTGATAGGCATCATTTTGGGCAGACCCGATGGAGTTGTAAAGGATGCTTCGTTATCGTCTGCAAGGTCTGATATCTCCTTTATTGACTTTTTCAAAAATTTTACCGAGAGTTTTTTAAAATTATCTCCGTATATTTTTGACTTATAAGCATCGTCATGTCTTATCGTATATAGCAAACAGGCATAACACATATAAACGTTTGCTTTGTAATTTTTTAGAAGAGCTTTTACAAAATATTGTCCTGCTTTCTTTTTCAGGATTTCTATTCTGTTGTCTTCATTATCGGGTAATTCAATGCCTATACTTGCAAATAATATCTCCAGAACATTCTTTGGCTTTATATCATCTTTATCCTCTATTTTCATAATTGTTAGCCAGTAAGCTGAGCGCATCTTACCCACTCCATAAATAGTTCCTTTTTCAAATGCATCTTCGGCTTTTGAACGCAATTTTGTAGCTTTTTCAGAAAATGATTCAATGTTATTAGTTTCTTTTAGATTGAAATGTAATATATCAAGCATTATTGCCCAATCATAATAAACAAGGCCTCTTTCGATAAACACTTCCTCGTTGAAACGGTCAAGTTCCTCTGCTCTATTTATTGCCATCTCGGCTCTTTTCAAATAAATCTCGCACATGTCGGGTATTTCAACGGATTTATCTTGTTCTTTGATGAAGATATCTGTAGCTTTGAGATTATAACATTTGCACAAAAGTACCCACGCAACTGGAAAATCCTTGTTTACCAAAAGTAGTTTTTCCAGAATATTTATGGCCATGGGAATATTATTGCGAAGAAAATAACTGGACGCGATCATAATCCCCAGCCATGAGTTAGAATAATCAAGCATGAAAAGCTTTGTGTATTCGTTGAGTTTATCTACATCAGGAATTATTTCTGCCCAGTAAACCCATTCATAAAAACACCTGATTTCGTAAATCGTTTCCCCCTGGGACATCCCTTTTAGCTCAACTCTCTCTCCACTAGTCCAATAGACCTTAATATCTGAGCCGACAGCAATTTGATAGGCCTTGCTACTGAACATTATTCTGGTATAATGCCCCTTCTCACGAGCTGTATATTCCACCCTTTTGGCGAGGCTTATGGAATGGCTTTCCTGGCTGATTTCATTAGAGGATCCTGCATTTATATTCTCTCCTGGCATGTTCCATAAATAACCGAAATTTATTCCTACGGCTAAATCAATCGGGTGTTTGTTCTCTTCGACTCTTTTGCTATTGAAATCAGATACCAACCATTTTGTTTTTAATTCTCTGGCAATATCAACTATCTTTATCATCTCTTTATGACCTGCCGGCGTATAACTAAGATAATCATTACCATTTTTTGGCTCTTTACATTTTATTATCAAAAACAGCTCATCCCCGCGCACTTTATAATATTTTTTTTCTATCTCTTTGTCATCAAGAATATTTCTCGTTGTTTCGTGAAAATCAGACAATAAATGCTGGTACTCTCTAACAGGCAGAGTATCCGCATAATCGACAGAGCCTATTATATCGGCAAAAAGTATTAGGGCGGGAAACGACTTCTTATGATTAGACTTACTATTACTAACTGTTTTCTCGGCCATTATTCATATCCTTTTAAAAATGGCATTCTCCGAATCTTTTTATACAAACCTCGCTTTTTAACAACTGTAATGCCATATTTGGGAACGCCACCGCTTATTTTTGTTTCTTTACTGTTCAATTCAGCTTCTGTCATTTTCCTTTTTTCCTATGGAATTTCGTAAATTAAACTTAAATATCTTTATTATACCACCTGTTCCGTTACATATCCGTTACGGATTCCCTATTTGGCAAAATATTTTTTATTTATATCCGGCAAGCGTTTAAGCTAAAAGCGGTAATGGAAACTCGATTTATAAAAACTCTATTCCCGAATCTTAAGTTATAGTGACATCTATCAACTTATTCCATGTTGCATCCATAAGAGTAATATGGTGATTAGATCAAGGAGGGGAAGGCCTTCCCCTGCGCTTCGGCCTCCTCACCTGCGGCTGCGGGGTCCTACGCTACCCTTTCCAAGGGGGTGTGCATGGGCCGGGGGTCAGCAACCATTCAGCAAGGTGGGCCACCCCTTGCGGTAACCGGCACCCCACAGCAACGCCCCCTAAAACCGCCAAATGCGCCTCCAAAGCAACTTCACGAATTTAAATCGTAAGGTTTCAGTAATTCGATTATTCGCGAAAAGCCGGTTGCCTTATTGCATTCGGAACAGTTCGGACATCCGGCCAATTTATCGTTAACGCGGGTGAGAACAAATTCTTTCCCATTGATTGTATCGGCCACTATCTTACAGATACCGGCCTCTTTTTTCCCTCTGATGCGTATGATGTGATTGACGTTGATTAGTTCTATCGATGAGTCACCAGTGTCTGTCGTTAACCACATAGGCCGCTTCCTCCACTTACGTCACTGCGGCTTGTAATGAGGCGCTTCCGGAATCCGGCGGATTCCGGATTTATCGGCGTTTCATCCGAAAGCGCCTCATTAGGCATGTTTGTCGTTCCGTACGTCAGGTACCATAACTCGACGATTTCACGGCTTTGGATTATTAAATGCGCCTTGGTAATTGAACGTAAGTTTGTAAGCTGCGGAGTTGGTAAGATTGGTGCTTTTTTGCTCATTTGAGGCCTCCCGTAAACTTAAATCAGCACGGGAAACAAAAATCCCGACTGTTACCAGTGGCCTACAAGAGCCACCCCCATGCCTCACGACATGGGGACAGTCGGGATCGGTGTAGACAAAAATAATCCCCGTTTCCGACTTTC
>JADFXO010000386.1 GCA_015233485.1 Nitrospirota bacterium | reverse complement strand
GCAACGGCAGGCACAGGCTCTATTTAAGCGCCTCAATTTAATTTTCATGGGCCGGGGCGAATATATATTTCATATTCATGAACGTTTTAAACCTCTTCGATATAGTCTGTTCATACCAATGTATAGCGATCACCGAAAGTTTTTTCCATAAAACTTGCTAAAGGAATGGATTCCTGCTTTCGCAGGAATGACAGATCCGGAAATTCTTTTTGGTGATCGCTCTAAAATCGATATTCAGGATAACGGAAGAATAAAGTATTGGGCTAAAGTTGAAGAGTTAGGCAATAGGTTCCTGCGGGTAATAACGTTGGACGATTGCTTAACTATCCATAACGCTTTCCTTGACAGGAGGTTTAAAGAGGAGGACTGTAACAATGAGAATGAAATATTATAATGATACCGATTCTTTGTACATCGATTTGAGCGAAAAAAGCAGTGCTTCATCTCTTGAAGTACTGCCTGGTATAATAATTGACCTCGACGAAGGTGAGAATATCGTTGGCATAGATATTGACAAGGCCAGCGAGAAGGTTAATCTGAACACTGTAGATATAATGGACATGCCGGTCAAAATAGCAAACAGGTAGTTACGGATGTTGGGCCTGGCTACTTTTTCAACGTGGTTTTAAATTAGGAGCGTGGTTTTAACTAAGATGATTAAGCTTTATTTTAAACCGAACAGTCTGACCAGTGCGGCGATGGCTGCGGATTGTGCCACAAGCATGGCGGCAACCCACTTGATGATATCGGATTTGGATTTTTCTATCTCAAGACGAAGATTTCCTTCAAGTTTGGCCAAGTCCTCCTTTGTGGCCAAATCCTTACGTGATTCCGTCTCGACGCTTTGCATGACTTCGATAAAAGCGTCTGTTCCGTCCTCGCCAAGCTTGTCACGTAATGCTCTGGGAATAGTTATTACTGCCATGTACAATTCTAACATCCATGAAATTTTCTGTCAACCCCCTTATGTGAAGGAACTACTCACACTAGATGCTACTGATAGTTTATTGAATTCAAAATTTGACATTTTGGGATATTTTGTGATAGTTTAAGCTTTACAGCCGTTATAACGAGGATTGAAAGACGATGATTACCTTTGATTTCCCTGAAAAATTCATAATGAGGACAAAACATGAACATATCTGCGTTCGATATATCGCTTGACAATATTTTGAGAAGGCTCAGGAATCTTAAACCGAATGTTAAACAGATGTACAAAGCGGAAATCAAGGGTATCTTTGGCTCATATGTTCGTGGAGAGCAGACAATGGGCAGCGACCTGGGTGTACTTGTCGAATATGATGATGGAGCAAACCTTCTTGACCATGTAGGACTTTCATTGTACCTTGAAGAACAACTCGGGTTTCCTGTGGATGTCGTTCCGGAAAGTGCTCTCAGAGAAGAAATCAGAGAAGACGTTCTCAAGGGAAAAGTAGCCATATGAGGAAACCGTCTCTTTAATTTAAAGGACATTCTCGATGCATTCGCAGCAATAGAGAGATTCGTTATCGAAAATTGATATTATTAAACGAAATTAGTTATAATTATACATAACTCTTTGCTTATAAGTAGTTTAACTTTCAAGTAGTTAGTAAAAACAACACAATGCGTTTTTACATAATTGGAGTATTACAATAATGTCTGCACTGATAGATGCTGCAAAAGGGGCACTGCCAAAAATTAAAGTTGTCGGTATAGGCCACGCGGGTGTTAACGCATTAAACAACATGATAAGGTCGAACCTGAAAGAGGTCGAGTTCATTGTTGTAAGCGCGGATTTGCAAGTGCTTGATACCTCTGACGCAAAAACAAAACTTCGGATTGGTAAACAAATAACAAAAGGGGTTGGAACCGGATCAGAACCGCAAACTGGACGAGAGGCGGCGCTTGAAGATAGAGAAAGAATCAGAGAGCTTCTCAAAGACTCAGACATGGTTTATATAATCGCTGGGATGGGGGGGGGCACAGGTACCGGAGCCGCACCTGTTATAGCGGAGATCGCGAGAGGCTTTGGCGCGCTAACGGTAGCTGTTGTAACTAAGCCATTTTTCGATGAAGGGGAAGTGCGTCTTAGCAACGCAACCTTAGGCATTAAAGAATTAAATCAATTCGTTGATACCACTATTATCATTCCAATGGACAATATCCGGCTTGTCGTAGAAAAAGATCCTCCTTCCCTTAAAATTTTTGAAGTAGCTTACGATGCGCTTAGGGATGCTGTTCAGGGTATAACTGACCTCATTCTGGTACCAGGACTTATTAATTTAGACTTTGCAGACGTAAAGACTATAATGCAGTGTTCCGGCAAAGCCTTCATGGGCGTAGGTAGAGGAACGGGTGAGCAAGGACATATCGAAGCTGCAAAGAAAGCGATATCAGCTCCACTTTCCGAAGAAACTTCCATATATGGTGCCAAGCGTATTTTAATCAATATTACGGGAGGCTCCGAGCTTTCACTCGATGCCGTTCAGGGAGCATCTGAACTTGTATTCGATTCGGCCCATGACGATGCCGACATCATCTTCGGTGCGGTTATAGATCCAAACTACTCCGATCAAGTTACGGTGACGGTTATAGCCACTGGTTTTGAGGACAAAAAAGAAACGACCATGCCGAAAATGAACAGACCGATGTATCTATACGATGAGAGACACGTCTACTATGAAAGCGTAGAAAAAGATGCCATATGTGGAACAATTACTTCAACAAAAAATAACGAAAGGATATTGCAGTCTGAACCTTATCATCGATCCTTAGAATCGCACTTAGAACCTAACTATATCATTTCTTTTGATAAGGAATCATTAAGACTACCTCCTTCCCTGAAGAAAATAAGAAAACCAATATAAACCTGTCTGTTAATGATAATTATAGCTGCGGCAATTGGATGCTTGATTGCGCTTCTTGAAGTTTTATCACTCTATCCAAGAAGTCGGTTGTTGTATTTATGGAGTGCTCCTTTCTTCATTTATATACTACTTAATACCGTATTAGCATCACTTACTTACTATATATTTCCCTATATAATTTCCTATATATCAAAGGACCCCTTAATCATTCAGAACCTGTTCATGAGAGCGATAATATCGGGCTTAGGATACGCTGTTATTCTCCGAATGAAAATTCTAAACTTAAGAATAGGTAATCGTGACATCCCAATAGGTCCGGCTTTTCTTTATGAGACACTTACTTCTATTTTATTGCGAAATATCAATAGTAATTTGACTCTTAAAATGTTGAGTGATGCAAAATCTATAGCAGAATGTTATCCATCTCTTGAAAACTATGTTTTAGCAGTTAATATTTTGCGAATGAATAAAAAGAGTCGAAATCTTTATGTAAAAGAGGAACAAGACCTACTTAAATTGCTAAGAGACGAAATAATCAAGATATCGAAGGATAAACCAAATACACATTCTTTAGATTCTCGACCAATTAAAGCAGCCAATCTTTTTATTATGCATTTCGGAAATAAAAAAATAGTTTTAAGTATCTTGAAATCATTAAATATCAGAGACTCTAATAACGACACTGTAGAAACGGAAAAATTAATGATTAAGCAAGTCAAAGCCGATATACAAGTTTCTAATTTGGTTCTTAAATATGCTCTCTCATTAAGGGATTTATTTAAAAAAGCAACAAATAATCCTAATTGGATAGATGATAATATTTCATTTGAAAACGCTATAGCTTGGCATATTGCGAGTCGGAAAGATAACAACAATTCCTTTGATTTCAGAATATCTTTTGATGTTATGAATAGAAACTCAGGGAGCGGAAGTGTTTCTAACCCGCGTTTAGAATTAAAGTTTGTTAATGATGATTCTAAGCCGTATGAGATACCGCTAAATACTGGTAGAACGATATTTCTACGCGGTGGAGAGTTACAAGAAGGAATTGTAACAGAATACAAGATTGATGATTTTGATTTATTAATAAAACTTATTAGAGAAAATTCAACCTTGCTGGAATATTACATTAAATACACAGA
>JADFXO010000385.1 GCA_015233485.1 Nitrospirota bacterium | reverse complement strand
TTCTACTTCTTCAACATAACTCCTGTCCATACCACTGATGATACTACTGTCGATTCATAATTGTCCAGAATTATTTGATTTGCCCTGTCCCTCCTTGGTTTTAAGGCCAGAATAAATCCACCGTGAACGCCGTGGTCTCTTTCTTTCTTTGACCAGGGTAAACATGTTACGATACCTCGTGGCCAGAACCTCTGGCTTCCCGCGGAGACGAAGCCCTACTAGCCATCAAGCGTCAGCAAACTGTGGGGGCCGAGAAACCCGGTCCCCGCCTCCTCTTTTAATAATCAGCAAGAGGCCGTCCGTTTCGGCCTCTTGTAGTACCTTTATTTCGTCCTCACCGAAATGACCTTCACGCCGTAGGCCGTCGTCCCTTTCCCTGATTCTTTCGACTCCATATCAGCAATGTCCCCACCATTGCTGATATGATGATGTTCTCACCATCATCCTGACCCTTTCTCGTCATTTATCCCTCCCCATGCCAGACAGGAAGCGTAGCGCTGGCATGGTTTTGCTTCTTCACCTTTGCAAAACCAATGCCAGCGCGGCCAGTCTTCGGGCACTAACACCGAGTCCAGGGCTTACGGCACACACATATGACCTCTCATCCTTCCCCATGCCAGACAGAAAGCGTAGCGCTGGCATGGTTTTGCTTCCTCACCTTTGCAAAACTAATGCCAGCGCGGCCAGTCCTCCGGTACCAACATCAACTACCCCCACGTTCGCGCAGCGATAGTGCGTAGCACTTATAGGCGGCTTTTGATCTTCACCCTCTCATACTCATTCACCCTCAACAACCAACCAACCAGCCCCCAAAATTTTACATAATCTCTTTTTTATCGGATCATTTTAAATACCCTTTGAATCCTTTTGCATTTAAAATGTCGGATAAAAAAAGATTATGTAGAATTATCTTTGAGGGGGGCGGTGAACTCAATTGACCAACCCCATGGTTGCCAGTCTTTCCATCCCCATCATACGGGATAACATAGCGCTGGCATGGTTTTGCATCTTCACCTTTGCAAAACCAATGACAGCGCGGCCAGTCGTGGGGAAGGCCCCCCAGTCAGATTCCGAACAAGCCGGAATGACGACACGGGGAACCTTTGACGACGCGGGGAACTTTGATCAAGGTAGCGCTGGTCATGGTTTTGCATCTTCACCTTTGCAAAACCAATGACAGCGCGGCCAGTCGTGGGGAAGGCCCCCCAGTCACTTTTTAATTATCACCCTGCCCTTCGTAACAGGCACACGGTATATATGGCTCGTAATCATGCCGGAGATCTATTTCGTCATTGTGTATCACCGACTCAAGCCGTAGGCCTTGCCGTATCGTCATTTTGGTTGGATGGCGGTATTCCAGTTGCAGCGCCTTTTGGAACTCGACCGGGTTTGTTGTGGCCATCTCAATCAGCTTTGATTTGGTTTGGAACGGGCAGATAAAACATCCGCTCTTTCCCGGCACATCGAGGCCGGCCGCAGCGATCAATGCTTTGCAGCCGTCGCGATCGATGCCGGCGAAATAGAGCGGGTAACTATATAAGCGACGGGAGCGAGGCTTGCATAGGCTTAGGGCATTGCTGACGCGTGAGTCCTCGCCGGCGTCGAAACCGACGTACTCGATTGTTCGGTAGCCCTTGAATTGTTTCAGCCACTTTGCCAGGACGCGGCGCTTGAACGTCGTGGTGCACCACCGCCATCGCAGGCTCGGTATCTTGCGGCGTTTGTAGCAGTAATCATACAGGCCCTCATCGCGCTTGATGATTGAAATCGGGCGGTCTATTTGCGACTCGAAATAGTGGACATAATTGAGTGTGGATTGGAACTCGGCACCGGCATCGATAAAGACGATGTCATCGATTGGCATTTCTTTCTGGATCATGTGTAATATCATGGCCGTGGAGTTGACCCCGCCGCCGTATGACACGATATGGCGGACAGGTAGGATTTTGGGTGGCATAAGACCTCCTTTTTTTAATAATCAGCACGAGGCCGTCCGTTTCGGCGTCGTGTAGTACCTTTAGTTCTTTTCGAAGACCTCGTGATCAGCAGATGTCCTTTCCTATGGTGCCCTGTTGGGGAAGTTCATTGCGATGGTATTTTGGGCGGGACTCGTCGAAGGGGTCACCGGTGAGGGGTGGTTGTTTCGGAGTGGATGGAGCGGCGGGCAGCAGTTTCAGTTTTTGAGTTAATTCTTCCGGAGACGGTCTCATTGCCGGCTTCGTTGCCGGCAGCAGGATCTGGTTTTGATTGAAATACTTGCGCAGGATGGTTTTGATGGTCTCGCTTTTGGATGCTCCTGATCTCTTCATCATTTCTTGCAATCGCTTGTCCTGATTGTCCTCAAGTCTGATACTGATTAGCGGCACTGTGATACCTCCTTGAATGCTTGATTTTTGGGGAAAACGGCATAGGAAATCGACTTTTACCATATATTTGCTTGGGGGCCTTTTCCTTCGCGCTTTCGGTTTTTGAGATTTTGTAATACAGGTGTAATACGGTCTATTTCTGATAGATTTCGTGGCTAGCGCTCAAAGCTCTTAATATTGTAATACAAAAAGTCAAAAATTGGACAGATTATGTGCGGCGCCTTTTCGTTTTTTGAAAAGGCGCCGCTGATTCAGTCCTTTAATTTGCCGGAGATATATGATTTCCAGAGGCATGATATGTCATGGTCGGTCATATGTACGTAGACCTCGCTTTCACTCATCATATACCGAAGCACCGCAATGTCAGTTTGGTTGACGTCCTTGTTCATTACGCGGCCAGATAGCCATGTTCGTTCAAACGCCTCGTCGACTTTGTTTAGTAGTTTCCTTTTCATAGTTTCTCCCTTGCCCCTAAGGTGTAGTATTTTATCGTTGTGGCCACGTGCTCATGTTGCAGGGCTGACTTTAGCCTGGATAACCGGTCGTGTTCGCACCACTCGTTGATTTGGCTGGCCTTGCTGTGCCGGCAGGCCTGATATAGTGGAATGGAAACCTGAGCTGCTTTACAGGCCATCGTCCACGCCCGCTGTATTCCGGAACGACTGAGGGTAAACAGGTTAGCTTCAGGCAGATAGTGGGACAGGTTCAGCTCGATGAATAAGCTAAGGGCCTCTGATATTTGGTATTGATAGACATGGCCGGTCTTTGTCGGCCTCAGATTATTGCGCTCATCGAGGGCGCGCTCCACGGTGATGATAGTACCGTCGATGTCTCGTCTTTTTAACGCTCGTGCTTCGCCGGGCCGCATTCCGGACTCGAACAGGATCTGAAAGAAGAGCCGGTGCTGTGGGGCAATGTGATTGAGTATTGATTTTTGTGTTTCGATGCTTATCCATCGTTTGGATTGAGCCACTACCTTGACGCGGGGGAACAGGGGCATCTTGGTGATTACCTCGAGGCGGTGCAGGTGATTTAGCAGGCCCTTCAGGGCGTCGAGGATATGCTTGATCGTTTTGCTTGCCAGGCCGCGTGTAAGCAGCGTAGAATAGAAATCAAAGACAACCCTGCTTGAGATAGCCCTTAGATCCATTTCGCCCAAAGTTGGCCGGATGTAGTTCGCCAGGATTGATTTTAACTTGCTTATGTAGGCGTACGAGAGGCCGGAGGCCTCAAGATGATTAACCCATTGCTCAAAAGATTTCCCCGTGGGGTTAATTGCCGTTACTTCGAATAGTAAATCTGTACCGCATGTCGGGCATATGTGTATCATCATTTCCTCCTTCTCGCTATATTTTGTGGTTACGGTTTGGGGCGTCATTCAACCTATCCACTCGTTCGTACTCATCAAGCGCTTTTAAAATTATGTCTCGAATATAATCATTGTCGTCATAATAAAAGCCCTCGAGAAATTCTGATGGACTTTTAAGCCACTCACTATCATGTAATGCTACCCAAAAGTCAAGACATTTTTTCACCCCAAAAGAGGTAGAGTTCTAAAAAATGAATCTTATTTCATTCAGCCTCCATTTTCCCATACTATTTGATTTCCAATTGTAACGACTGAAG
>JADFXO010000384.1 GCA_015233485.1 Nitrospirota bacterium | reverse complement strand
GTTATCCATACCCAAAAAACACCGATTCTTTCAGCTAAGGATTTGATATGCTTAATCATATTGTAGGAATATTAATCGAAGAAACGATAAAAGAAATACCTTTTGAACAGTGGCTTAAAGGTAAGAAGTTTGTTGATGTAGATACTAAAAAACCGTCTCCATTTATAATGCTTTCTGTTAAGCATATCTTTTCCTTAAGAAGAGTACGGAGTACCTTGACTCTGCCATGTTCCTTTTCGATACTGAAATTCAGTACCTATATTCTTTGAAGTCAAAACTTCATACGGCATTTTTTTCTTTTTCTTTTTACCGGGAATAAAAACTTTGTCAATGTCCCTACTACTGTCTTCCCTTGGAACTTGGAACATACCAGACATCATTGCCTTGGCGAAACCACCCTTAAACTCCTCTATGAATTGACGAAGCACTACTACTCCTCTCCAGCTTCAACTTCACCGGTATTCTTCTTTATACGCATTGCTCTATCATCCCAAAAAGCTATGGCTCTGGGCGACTTTATATTCGTAACTTCAAGATCTTTCCCGACATGCTTTTTCACCCATTCCCTTATCTTTGAAACCTCATTCCTATCATTCGCTCTGGCAGTAAAAATAACAACCTCCTTGCCTTCTCTAATCCACTTTTTGACACGTTCCAACATCTTTGGAATCGGCTCACCTATCTCGCCCTTCATGGCTTTATAGTTTGTATAGTGAGCAAGCGTTCCATCCAGATCAACAAAAATCTGGTCATTATCCATGTCCAAATCGCCTTCGACAAGTCCTGATATAACAAATCTTAAAATATTAGCCAGCATGTACATCTGTATCCGGTTTCAGTTTTATTTCAACATACCAGTGCGAAGAGTTCGCTATATTGGCACTACCCACAAAGCGTTTATATACCTCTCCGCTATCGACAACATCGTACCTTACTCCAGCTTTGTCGAGAACCGCTGTAACAACCTTCAGAAAATTCTCGGCTGTTTCCCCGAACGTATAGTAAAAACCCCTTCTTATAATTACGTTTCCTATACTATTTCTGGAAATAACATCGGCGACAGCCTCGTATTCAAGAACCTTCTTAACCTTCGAGAAATTAGAAACAACACCTTCTTCAACAATACTTATTATACTATTGAGCATCCAATTTCCCCTTTGATGCACCTACCCCTTTAAGATCGGGATAGCGACTCGTTACAGCTTTTACAACTCTGGATCGGTACTTTTTCAAAGACGGCCATGTTGCAAAAGTAAGAGCTACCCTTGCCTGTTTCTTCGACTGAATGGGAAATTTTCGGAGTTCAGGAATAGCAAAATCACTATCCTTTAAATTTGAACGCCTTCCCTTTGAAAGCTTCTCCAAAAGAGTAGTTAGCATGTTTTCTTCCGCGCTCTCGCCATAGCAGCTTATTTGTCTACTCTTGTTCCTATCGGTTCCCCAATTTTTCTTTTTCTTCTTTGGATCATACCCGAAAGTATTCACTACCACATCAATGTCATGCGGCTCCATAGACATTGATCTCGTCATTTCGAGTATCTTATTAAGCATATTACCTTTTCCTCGTAGCCGCATCGTGAATAAGATCGGCAATATGCTCCTGATGATACTGGCTTGGAATTCTATCTTTCAACAGAAAATTTCTTACGCCTCTATACTGGAACAGAAAATTCTGCGCCAAATCACTACACGCATCTTCAATAAATTCAGGACTATCGGACGCAAGACTCTGCCCCCAGTCATCGGTTTCTTTTTCAAGCTTCTTTCGAGTCCACGGATAATCCTTGTGGTAAGGATTCCTGTCTATTTCTCTCTTCTCTTCCCTCTCTCTCTTTTTAGATGCCTCCCTTGCAATACGTGCTGACTCAATGTTTGCTTTCTCCGTCTCTACCCTTTTACTCTCTTCTCTCTCGTACTGTTTCTTAATGTCAATCCTCTGCTTAACAGAAAGCATTATAAATGGAGACGGTTTTTTAGTATCTACATCAACAAACTTCTTACCTTTAAGCCACTGTTCAAAAGGTATTTCTTTTATCGTTTCTTCGATTAATATTCCTACAATATGATTAAGCATATCAAATCCTTAGCTGAAAGAAGCGGTGTTTTTTGGGTATGGATAACCTTTCTGAAAATACCAATTCATTATCGAATTAGCATCGCGCACTTTCGGCTGGACAGCACGGGCCTTATCGGGCCATTCAGGTATCTTCTCTCCGGCCAAATCACTATTGTTCATCACTGGAGCCTTGTTTTCAAAATCAAGACCCCATACTTCTTCGAGCTTTCTTACCATTTTACCAAGCATAACTACCTCGTTGGTTCTTTTTTTACAGGACTATGATACTTCATCATAGTAATGTCATTTACAGAAATACTGTGATGGATATTATCTTCAGCATCAGAAATATCATACGCTTCTCCGCGCGAATCATTTCTTTTCATAATACGGCCTTTTACCCACTTGCCGTCATGTCTCTTGAACTCGACAAATCTTGTCCTATCAATATCGAGATACTGCCTCAGAACACTGGTTACATACTCTAAAAGCTGACTAAGCATATTCCTCACGAAAGATACGAGTTCAACTCATACCGTAATTTTCTTCCGTTGTCCTTCTGGATATTCAAAATCAACATGCTATTTTTGACCTTCTGAATCTTGTCCGTTCCGGGAACCCTGATACCAAGCTCGATCTGGAACCTCTGGCTCTCGCCGTTCGACATGGAACCAGTGAAAGTTCCTACCCACTCCTCGTCCCCAATAAGAGGGACAAGTCCATTTTTTTTAAGCACATCCGTGACATGCGTTGTCAGCGAAGAAAGAGTGTCGAAATAAATCTCCTTCACACTATTCGTGTATTTCCTCCTGAAACTCGCCTTCAAACTCGACTCTCCGCTTAACTCGACAGCGTTACCAGAACCCATCGTGAAAAGACTTTCGAGCATTTGCTTCAGCATAATCAAACCTTGTATTTGTAAATCGTCTTTGCGCCTTTTTTCTTCTTCGAGACATAAGACGGACGGTTTACCGTTTTGTGTATTGGCGGACGTTTAATCGACTTACGCTGCATTGGCCTCTTCGACATCACGCTCTTGGCCTTATGCTTCATTCTCTTCTGTACCCTGCGCTTTGCCTTCGTCTTCTTACTTAATTCAAGTGATTTTCCAAGGGCAACACGGGCGAGCTGACGCAGACCAGCCTTCTTGTGTTTTTTCTTGTAACTATAAGTAGCCTTACCAACCTTGGCAGCATGGGAAATACCATGACCTATTCCCTTTGCAACCTTTTTCCCAAATCGTGCAATCCTTTTGCCATACTTGTATGCCGTACCAGCTCTTCGTCCCCACTTTCCCCAATCAAGCTCCGTGAGTTCGTCTTCTATGAGAATATCTCGTATTTTCCCAAGCATACTATTACTCCCAACTCGCTTTACGCCAGCCCATTGCTTCCTCAAGAGATTTTCCAAACTCGCCGAGATGGGCAATACTGGTCGTGAAAGTAACAGCCTTCTTCTGGCCGACAATCTGGATTTCAACGTCTTCGTTGGCTATCAAAAGGATTTTTACCTTCGGCATTTTCAACTGTGCCTCTGCCAACTGAGCTTTTTCCAGTGTTTCCTTCAGCACACGCTACCCCCTATATGGTTTCTTGCACTCTGGACAAATACCCTTTTCGAGCTTTGCAACTTTCTTCTTGTCCAGAGTATAATACCCCTCACCTTTTTCCCAAAGCTTTTTCTGGCAATGGATACAGGTTACAGAGGACTCAACAAGTTGAACTGATTCGAGAATTTTGTTAAGCATAGCTTACGCTGACACAGCAATGTTCGTAACATCGCCCATTTTAACGGTGGAAACCTTGTTGTCAGCTCCGGTTACTTCGAGATCATCACCCTTGATGCTCTTGACCTTCATCAGCTTATTGGTTTCAACAACCGTCATTCCAACTTCAAACTTCGTCTCGCGTTTGTCTCGCGGCGTGTCGCCCTTACCGTCATTTTTCACAACAATATTTGTTCCAT
>JADFXO010000383.1:3562-4024 GCA_015233485.1 Nitrospirota bacterium | reverse complement strand
GTTCCGCTTCGGGTTCGATAGCCCTCTCTTCGATCATTCCTTCGCTGTCGTTGATGACGTCAATATCGGTGTCCGCGGGCAGTTCGTATTCTTCCACAGGACTAAGCATGACAGGTAGCGCGGTCTCTTCAAGCCCGAATGCGGGGGCAACTTCCCTTACCGCCTCCTTTGCTGCATCAATAGGGATAGATTCATTGGTTAATAGTTCCATTTTGAGTTTGACCGCTCCTTCGCCGCCGTAAATATCCGGAGGCAGTTCGTATTCTTCCACGGGATTAAGTAGTGTTGCCGGCGTGGCCATTTCAAGCCCGAACGCGGGTTCATCCTCCGTTGCCGCCCCCTTTGTTGTATCGCTATGGGGGAGTTCATCGGTTAATGACTCTGCTTTGAGTTGTTCCGTTGCTCCTTTGGCCGCTCCTTCGCTGCCATCAATATCCGGGGACAGTTCGTCTTCTTCCATGG
>JADFXO010000383.1:0-3520 GCA_015233485.1 Nitrospirota bacterium | reverse complement strand
TTCTTCAAGCCCGAAATCAGGTTCAGCTTCTGTTGCCGCCTCAATTATTGTATCAATAGGGGTAGATTCAGGTGTAGATATATATGTTAATGGTGGCACTTTGAGTTCTACAGTTCCTTCGCCGTTGTCAATGCCGTCAATGTCTGGCGACAGTTCGTATTTTTCCACGGGATTAAATAGGGCTGATGGCGTGGCTTCTTCAAGCCCGAAAATGGGCTCAACCTCCGTTGCCGCTGCGGTATCAACAGGTATGATTTCATCATGGGGGAGTTCATAGGTTGATGATTCCAGTTTGGGTACTACAGTTGCTTCGCCGTTGTCAACGCCGATGACGTCAATGATGTCGACGCCGCCAATGTATGGGGACAGTTCGTATTTGCCCACAGGGGAAAATGGGTCTGGTGGCGCGGTCTCTTCAATCCCGAAATCGGGTTCAGCCTCCGCTGATGCTGCAGTATCAACAGGGATGAGCTCATCAGGGGTGATCTCACCGGTCAATGGCGTAGGCTCGACTACTTCCGCTCCTTCGACATCCTCAATGTCGTCAATGTCAATGTCGGCTGGCAGTTCATATTCGTCTATGGGATCAAATGGGGCTGGCGGCGCGGATTCTTTGATCCCGAAATCGGGGTCAGCCTCCATTGACATTGAACTTATGGTATCAATAGGGATGATTTCATCAGACAGTGGTTCTGCATTAAGTTCGATTGCTCCTTCGTTGTCCTCACTGTCGGGGATGTCAAATTCATATTCGTCCTCAGGCTCAAGCGCAGCTGGTGGCGCGGTCTCTTCAACCACTGAGATTGGTTCAGTCTCCGCTGCCTCTTGGGTATCAATAGGGATGATTTCGCCGGTTAATGGCTCTGCCTTCATCACGACAGTCTCTTCGCCATAGTCAATGTCAGAGGGCAGTTCAAATTCGTCCTCATGCTCAAGGGCAGCTGGCGGCGCGGTCTCCTCAACCACTGAAACGGGTTCAGTATCCGCTGCCTCTTCGGTTTCAATGAGGATGAGCTCATCAGGTGTGATTGCATCGGTTAATGGCTCTGCCGTGGTCCCGACA
Organism: Nitrospirota bacterium; assembly: GCA_015233485.1. Lineage (GTDB taxonomy): Bacteria > Nitrospirota > Thermodesulfovibrionia > Thermodesulfovibrionales > Magnetobacteriaceae > Magnetominusculus. The sequence goes on along the minus strand of JADFXO010000383.1, from coordinate 2,457 downwards.
GTTTCTTCTATATCGTCAATGTCGTCAATGTCAATATCCGGGGGCAGTTCGTATTCGTTCACGGGATTAAATTTGACCGGAGGCGCGGCCTCCTCAGTCACTGAGATTGTTTCAGTCTCCGATTCGGTTTCAATAGGGGTGAACTCATCAGGTGTGAACTCATCGGTTAATGTCACCGCCCCGATTGCAACAGTCTCTTCGCTGTCGTCAATGTCTATGATGTCAATGTCGGCGGCCAGTTCGTACTCATCAGTGAGATCACTTTGGTCAAGCGGAGCTGTATCTTCAATCCCTGAGATTGTTTCAGTCTCCGATTCGGTTTCAATAGGGGTGAACTCATCAAGCGTGAACTCATCGGTTAATAGCTCCGCTGCGATTGCAACCGTTTCTTCGCTGTCGTCAATGTCCATGACGTCCATGTCGGCAGCCAGCTCGTATTCGTCTGCGAGATCAATTTCGGCAGGAGGCGTGGCCTCTTCTGTCCCTGAGATTGGTTCCTCTGAGATTGCTTCGACGCGGTTGTCAGGTTTCTCCGCCGCTGCCTCTTGTTCCGCCTGTTCTTTGAGCCGGACTTCATTTAGGATTTTCTGAAGGCCGGCGTCCGCATCCTCATCAGACGGGTCTATTGAAAGGATTGTTCTATAAGACAACAGGGCGTTCTGAGTCTCGCCTATGATGCCGTACAGTTCAGCAAGTTTTCTGTGAGACAGAATGTTGTCTGGAATGGAGTCGGCAACCGATTTAAACTCTTCGATGGCGTGTATAAAGCAGCCCTTTTCCATGTAGAGATTGCCAAGCGCCACGCGCGCACTCATGTAGTTTGGATATTTTTCTATGCAGTGCTCCAGCACGTGTATCGCAGCGGCCGTCATGCCGAGGCTTTTGTACTCATCCGAAAGGGGGATAAAGAGCTTGGGGTTCGTACCGCTCATGACCTTATCTCTTAATCTGTCAAGTATATCGGGAGACATCAGCGCGGGCCTTTTATGGATAGGAGTATTTTGTCGAAGATTCTGTCAGCGCCGTCTTCTTTTGACATTTTAGGTATGGATAGTTCCTCTTCCGGGGTGATGATGGTCATAATATTAGTTTCGGAGTCAAAGCCTGCCCCGTCTGCGGTGACATCGTTAAAGACTATCATGTCGATGCCTTTCCTTTGGAGTTTTTCGCGCGCCCTGTCTTTTCTGTCCCCGGTTTCAGCGGCAAAACCGGCTATATAAGGGGTTTTAAAGGCATTTCTCTTTGAGGATAATTCCCCAAGGATGTCTGTTGTCTTTATGAGGGGCAGTGTAAATCTCTCCGTACGCGAGATTTTGTCCGGAGAAACCCTCTCCGGTGTAAAATCACACACCGCCGCCGCCATTACCACTATGTCGGCCTCTTCGGATTTTTCTAAAACGGCGCGCCGCATATCGCCGGAGGTCTCAACGCGGACAACCCCGGCGTCACTTATATCAGAGAGTGAGGGCAGTGATGTTGGGCCGCTTATGAGCGTTACGGCAGCGCCCCTCAGCCAGGCCGCACGCGCCAGGGCAATGCCCATTTTCCCCGAAGACCTGTTTGTTATAAACCTCACAGGGTCTATGTATTCCCTCGTCGGACCGGAGGCCACAACCACCCTGAGGCCTTTCATATCGTTTGGGCCAAGCACGCGCCTTAACGTGTGCACAATCCTCTCTGCCGATGCCATGCGCCCCACGCCCTCCTCACCGCAGGCAAGCTGCCCCCTTTCTGGTGGTATCTCCACTATTCCCTTGTCTTTCAGATACGCAAGACGGTCTTTGAATATCGGATTGTCGTACATCCTCCAGTTCATAGCGGGGGCTATTATTACGGGGCCTCTAAAGGCCATAAATAGTGTAGTCAACAGATTGTCCGCTATGCCGGAGGAAAACTTAGAAATCGTGTTAAGCGTGGCAGGGGCGGTTATCAGTGCAAGCGCGCCCTTTGCGATGTTTATGTGAGACAACGGAGACTGGAAATTATCCCACAAAACGGGATTCTCAGAGACGGCCTCAAGCGTCAGCGGCGTCACAAACTGCCTCGCCGCCTCAGTCATAACCACCTTCACCTCTATCCCCAAGCCCTTAATTGCGCGCACTATGAGTGGACTTTTGTAGGCCGCAATACCGCCCGTCACGCCAAGGACAACATACCTGGCCGCGTCAGCGCATCCCCGTGCCTTGTCTTCCATAGGAATACTACTCCGTATCTACTGAGGGTTCCCCATCGATATCGGTAAACAATGTCTCTATGGTGTGCTTTATTCCGGTATCTTCTCTCTCGTCGAGATAGAACTTGAGATCTTTTTCGAGTTCGGAGAGGTCTTCCTGTTCGCTCGCCCTGCGTTTTTCCTCTAAAAACCTCTTGTAATCCAGCTTTTTCGCCTCTTCGTTTGCCTGCTTGGCCTCTGCGCCGGTGATGAACTCAAGTTTGTAGCTTATGGCCTCTTCAAGC
>JADFXO010000382.1 GCA_015233485.1 Nitrospirota bacterium | reverse complement strand
TTGGAAACGTATCAAACCCTGCTTCAATTTGCGCATAAACAAGACTTCAAAGCACTCCTAAAGAAGTTTGAACAAGCAGATAGGAAGTATAATTCTGGACTTTTTGATCGGTTTCTTTCAGAAAATATAATGGGCAATATCAGTTCCGTTTTCTGGTCAATTATTGGACAACTTTACTATCCAGAAAACCCTTATTCCTTTGCCATATTTTCTTCTGACATATTGGGGAGCATATACGAAATTTTCCTTTCAGAAAAGCTTGCCATCAAAGATGGAAGTATAGTATTGGTTAGAAAACCTGAAAATGTTGACAGGGACATTATTACAACCCCAAACTATATTATAAAATCCATTCTGAATCAGACCGTAGTTCCATTTTGCAAGGGAAAGACCGCTAAGGAAATCCTAAGTTCAAAAATGGCGGATATAGCATGTGGCTCTGGTGCATTTCTTTTAGAATTGTTCCAGTTATTGTGTGATACATTGATTGACTTTTATTTGGTAAATGACACAACCAAACTCATTCAGACCAATATCAACACCTACAGGCTTCCATTTGATTTAAAAAGAGAACTTCTACTGAACTGTATTTTCGGTACTGATAAAGATTACAATGCTGTGGAGGCTACAAAGTTTGGTCTGTTACTTAAACTTCTTGAAGGTGAAGACAATAATTCAATAGATGCAAAAGTTCCTATATTACCAGATCTTAGCAACAATATCCATTTTGGCAACACCTTAATAACTCTGCAAGATGTTAAAGAGAAAAAATCTGCCTCCGAAATTAATCCGTTTGATTTTGCTAATGAACAGTATGATGTAATTGTTGGGAATCCGCCTTATATGAAGTCTGAGGACATGAAGCGGTTCACTCCTCTCGAATTACTGATTTACAAAAAAAAATACACTACAGCTTATAAACAGTTTGATAAATATTTTGTCTTTATTGAACGTGGGCTTGAATTATTAAAAGATTCTGGTTGGCTTGGCATTATTGTTCCGAGCAAATTTACTAAAGTTGGTGCGGGTGTAAAACTCCGGGAACTTTTACAGGATAAAGGATACCTTCACAACATTGTTTCATTTGGAGCCAATCAGGTATTTAATAGTAAAACTACATACACTTGCTTGCTGATTCTAAGAAAAAAGACATTCCATTCATTCAGCTATACCGAAATACAAAATCTTACTAAATGGAAAACTAACGATAAAGACAACATTGAATATCAAACGATAAAAACGGACAGCCTGAATAAAGAAGTTTGGGTACTAGTTCCACCTAAACTTAAAAAAGCGTATGACAAAATCAATACCAACTGTGTTTCGCTTGAAGACATTGTTGGACGGAAATGTATTTTCAATGGCATACAAACGAGTGCAAACTTTATTTATATTTTCCAACCCACAAGGGAGGATGAGACATATTATTATTTCGAAAATAAAGGTGAAGCATGTAAGATTGAGAAAGAGATTACCAAACCCTACTTTCAGAGGTCAACTCGCGACGATAACCTAAATACGTATCGTCTGCTCAAGCCCAACGCAAGGGTTATTTATCCATATAGATCAAATAATGATTGTGTTGAATTAATTAGCCTGAATGAAATAAGCAAGAACTACCCTGAGGCATATAAATATTTTCTTCGTTACAAACGCATTCTTGACAAATCTGCGAGAGATATAAAGCCCAACCCGCAAACAGAAGATGAATGGCACAGATATGGACGACATCAAAGCCTTGATAAATGGGGTTTAGTTAAAAAAATCATAGTTGGGGTTTTATCTGTTGGAGACAAATACGCTATAGATTTTGACGGAACGTTAGTTTCATCGGGAGGAACAGCAGGTTATTGTGTTGTTGCTTTACCTCCCGATTCGCCTTATTCCATATACTACATTCAGGCGTTGCTCAACTCAAAGTACTTGGAATGGACTTCGGCTTTATTGGGTGAAGTTTTCAGGGGCGGGTATATCGCAAGAGGAACAAAAGTTCTAAAACGTTTACCCATTAGAAAAATAGATTTTACCAATAAGAACGATAAGGCAATCCATGATAAAATTGTGAAATGCCAGGAAAAACTAATCTTGATACAAGGTGAGATCGATCAAAAACTCAATGACAAACAAACCCTGACGAGACTCAACAGAGAGTTTAAGTCTTTTAAAAATGATATCAATGAGCTTTTGAAAACGCTGTTTGATTTAGGAAATGACGATTCGTTAATCCCTCTAATAATAGAAATGTATGAAGCTGATTAAAGATACATCAGCAGAAAAACTTAGGGGTGGATTTTATACACCTAAACCCATTGCGGCCTTCATTTTGAAGTGGGGCATTGATGGAAGTGCGTCTTATGATATTCTGGAACCAAGTTGTGGCTCCGGTGTCTTCCTTGAACAATTAAAGGAACAGAATCATAAATTCAACAAAGTCACTGCCATCGAATTTGACGAAGAAGAAGCTGGAAAAGCTGATAATATTGACTTAGGAAATAAGTCTGTTATCAACTGCGATTTTCATTTGTACTGCAACATAACTTCGGAACGATTTGATTTTGTTGTTGGAAATCCGCCTTACATCAGATACCAATACTTTGATGAAAAACAGCAGAAGGAAGCTGATAAAATATTTAATCGTGTCAGACTCAAATACACCAAACTTACAAATGCCTGGGTATCATTTGTTGTTGGTTCAAGCCTCTTACTAAAGGAAATAGGCAAAATAGGTTTTGTAGTTCCAGCGGAAATCCTTCAGGTTTCCTACGCTCAACAACTAAGGGAGTTTTTGGCTCGCTTCTACAATAAAATAAATATTATTTCCTTCAAAAAGCTTGTATTTCCTGATATTCAACAAGAAGTGGTCTTGTTGCTTTGCGAAAAAAACGCATCAGGCACCCACCTTATTGAACATTTGGAACTGACAGACTCATCCGAGTTGGAAACTCTGGATGTAAGTAAATTACAAAGCCCCCGAAAGCAGATTGACTTCAAAAGCAATAAATGGACATTCTATTTCCTTGAACAGGAAGAAATAGATTTTCTTGAAACGGTTGCACAAGGAAAATCCATCCCTAATATTGGTGATTATGCCAATGTAGAAGTGGGGATTACTACAGGAGCGAATTATTATTTTACCGTTTCGCTACCAGTTGTTGAGGGCTACAAATTACAGGAGTACGCTAAACCTATGGTTGGCAGAAGTGTACAAGTGAACAGTGTTGTTTTCAATGAAGAAGACTGGAAGCGCAATCGCCTGACAAAAGCAAAAGCCCATTTACTGATATTCCCATCCAAACAGAAGTTGAATGGACACAAAGGAGCGAACTCGTATATTTCGATGGGTGAATCAATGGGTGTTAATAAAGGATATAAAACAGGTATTCGTGATGACTGGTTTGTAGTCCCTTCAATAAAAATATCAGAAGCTTTGTTTGTCAGACGTAGCAACTTCTTCCCAAAGCTGATACTGAACGATGCAGGTGCATACACCACTGACACCATGCATAGAGTTTTTGTGAAGCAAGGCGTAAACATCAGTGTTGTCGTAGCCAGTTTCTATAATTCACTTTCATTGGCATTTTCAGAAATTTCAGGTCGATCGTATGGCGGTGGTGTTTTAGAATTGATGCCCAGCGAGACAGAAAAAATTCTTCTCCCATACAAAGTAAAAAATGAGACACTGCTTCATCAGATCGACCAAATGATGCGGTCAAAGAAAAATATCAATGAAATTTTGAAAATCACCAATGAGCAAATTTTGAAAAAGGGATACGGCTTTACAGACAGGGAAGTAAACCTTGCGGACAACATTTGGAAAAAGCTTTCGCAGAGGAGACTGAATAGGAGCAAATAAGCGAGGGTTGCAGTAATGCGGGACTTCACTTCACAGGGATTGGCATAGCCCCGAATTTCAGATATAACCGATTATTCAGCCACCCCCATTACTCAGCCGTAACCAGCTTTATTAATTTAACCCCAATAAAACTGCCCGCGGCGTTAAAATCATATCCTACTGTCATAACCCCCGC
>JADFXO010000381.1 GCA_015233485.1 Nitrospirota bacterium | reverse complement strand
TCGGGCAGGGTGCCTGCGCGATAAGTGAGGGTGAGAGCCCATAACTAAAATCCGACGTCTTCATTTTCGCTGTATATTAACACAATGGCTGAATTAAATTCATTATTGAAGGTAATTCCACCGGAATATCTTTTCGCTAAAATAACAGCATACCATGCTTGCCGGAAAGACACCTAAAATCTTAAAAAGAATATCGATATTAAAGTGTTTTGGGGGAAAATACCGTGGGAAATGCCGTATACGGGAAATAATATAACAAATTGGCTACTTCATATTTTAAAGACTTCTGACATCCAGGCCGTCTATCCTCTTAAAATCTTTCTCATCATAAGTGTATACGATATTGATTCCTTTCTCCAACCCCCATGAACCCATAACTGCATCTGCAAATTTGATATTTTTCTTCTCGTAAAGTAAAATGGTCTTTCTGAATAACGGCTCGTTATCTACTCTCAAGTCCGGAGTGTTTAACAATGCCTCGATAATTTCTCTTATCGCCGTTTTTTTATACTTGTAAACTTTTTCCAATACCCATACTATCTCTAATACCGTAACGGGCGGTATATGGAGAGCAATCCCATCGCTTTTTGCGTTTTTAATCAGCTTCGAACAAGCGTCTCCCTTTGCTTCGTCGTCTTTTATCAGCAATCTGAGGATTACACTGGTATCTATAAACGCTTTAATCACTAACGGCCATCGTTGTGGCGGTTTCTCTGATTTGTTCTATCGACATTCCTATGTCGGGTAATGTTCCGGCGTAATCGAATATAGTTTTCCCTTTTCTAAGTATAATACCGTCTTGTGTGTGCTCGACGAAAAGCCTGTCGCCTTCTTTTACACCAGTAGCTTTCCTTATTCTCACAGGTAACGTTACCTGCCCTTTAGATAATACCTTTACCGTTTCCATATTACACTCCTTACCGTTATTATATTATTATAACATAATTTGGAATATTGCAAGAAGTAGGAATTATTCATAAGGTAGGAACTTTCGGCTAATCGTACCTGGTACAATTAAGAAAGATGACAGCCATTCATAAGACAAGACGCGATTCCTCCATCGCTATGGTGGACTTAAAAAAGCGATTACTTCTTTTCTGTCGAGCATGTCATGGAATGTCTGGTTGCCGTAATTTTTTAAGCAGTCATAACATGCTGGCATATACTATAAATAAATCTGTCCCCTTTTCTGTCTTTTTCAGACAAATAAACTGCCGATTGCAAATTTAATCATCTCCTTCAAAGAATTCAGAAAAGTGCTCATTCTCATAGGTAAGATGCGGATATTTATTGAATATCTCTCTTGCTAAACTCAAGTCATTCTGAAAATCTTTTTCACGGTTTAAACGTTTTTGATTTATCATTCTAGTTTTAAGAGCCATTAATAGCTGTCTTGTAGGAATAGCTTTATTTATTTCTTTATCAATTATAATTGTAAATTGGTCAATTGCATTTTCAGTTTGACCTTCACAACTCAATGCAACTCCATATTGATGTCTAATTACATAATCGTCAGGATCATATTCAAGTGCTTTCCTAAGTGCCTCAACTCTACCATTGCGATCTTGCTTTTTATCAAGAATACGTGCTTTAATTGTGTAGCATAACGCTCCGGTTTTTTTTGTTACACGCCTACAAGCTTCATCCGCATAAATTAATGCTTTATCATTTCTATTTCTTGCAATTTCATAGCTTGAACTCATCGCATAAATATATGCACTCTGAGGAGCAAGATCTCTTGCTTGTTTAAAAAAGATCTCAGCATTATCTACATTACCAATAAACATCTCTGATTCACCTTTTTGGCATAAAATAGCAGCGCGTTTTTCGTTATCAGTTTCAAGTCCAAACTTTTCAAATCTGTTTCTAACATGACGTATTTCCGACTCCTGCAGTTTCATTAGCTGAATATATTTTTGAAAGCGCTGGCGACATTCACTTGCAAAATCACCAATTTCATTAAGTTGATGCTGAGCAAAAGATAATGTTATTGGCAAGGCGACATAAGTTACACGTCCCTCATAGATTTGTGTATTTTGAATTACAAGTGTTACATCTAGTAGTTCACTTAGAGCCTTTTCAATACGATCAATTTGAAATTCAGTTGCTATTACTATCTGTTGTGTTGTAGGAGGTTCTTCAAAGATAGACAATATTGAAAGTATTGCTTTAGCGTCTTTTGATAATACATTCCAAATATTGCGGAAACTGAATTCTAATAAAGGTGAATCCTTTTCTATAACTGTTTCTATAATCTCCTTAATATTATTATTAATTTTGTATCGTCCTAGAAGCCATTGGATCGCAAGTGGCAGTCCTCCAGTAGCATCTAAGACACTTTTAATTATTTCTTGATCAGAAGGGAAAGACAAGTTCATTTCTTTAGATCTAATTTCAAGAAATTCTTGCACCTCATTTAGTTTTAGTTCATTCAAAGGGAAAGGCAATTCCCATGAACCAGTTTTCTGTCTACTGGTAATAAGAACTTTAACCTTACATTTATCGGGTAAATATTGAATATAATTCAGTATACGGCCATCATGGACAGTCTCCATATTATCAAGAACGATTAATGTTTTCCATGCAGAAAGATATTCAATAGTAAGTTCCTTTTTCTTTTCTAAGTTGTCAGGTGGAGTTTCTTCAAATAGAAGGAGAATATGATCAAGTAGGTTTTCTAAAGAGTAAAGAGAACGTCCAGATTTTTCAATTCCTTTTGCTGTTAGTATAGTATCTTTTGCTGTTAAATGTAATATGGCTTCAAAGCTTCTCTTTTCATAAAATTCATAGACTGCCCAATTAACAAGTGCTGATTTGCCAACACCACCTACACCGTGAACATTAATAATCCAAATTCTCGGATCTCTCATTACTGCATCAATAAGTTCCGTTCTTAATTTTGTTCGTCCTATAAATTGTTCATAACCTTTTTCCAAAAGATGATACGTACCATTTTCAATAGCAAAATGAGAAATGCGGCCCGATAAAATTATCGAATCATTATCTGCTTGTGCCTCAAGATTATAAAGTAAATCTTCTAATTCTTTTCCAGATTTAACTTTAACAGTAGAGTCACCATTACGTACATAAATATCTCCGCAACGAAGTCCATAAACTTCTTTAGTACAGAAATCTTTATTAACAAGTGTTGGTGTCCTCCTTTTTTTACGTTTACGACTTGAACGAATAAATATGAGTCCCAAAAGTATACTTGAATCCGCTATTTGTATGTTATGATGAACTATATCTATATCTAAGTCTACCCCCGTTGCTCTTCGTACCTTATCTCGTAACAATTTTGTATCATATGGGAGACGAGTACTCAAACCAATTGGCTTCCATGTCTTATCCTCAACACCTATAATTATATAACCTCCACCTACATTTTTTATTGCGATTACATCTTTTGCGAAATCACAAAGGCTCTTATCATGTTCAAGAGCAATCATCTCTTTGTAGTCAAGCCATTCACATTCACTACGACAATTTATGAGATAACGCATTGAATCAATACTCATATCACCATCACGTACCATTTTTTCAAGAACAGAAAGATTCAAAAAACACCTCCAATACAATGTATAAAGTATAAAGGGGACAGATTTATTTTTATCGTCGTTTTGCCATAGTCGCTTTTAAGAATAATATGGTTATGCAATACACCCATCTTAGAGAAAGGGGAGAAAAGGGGACGGATTTATTTATTGACGTTAGAAATAAATCCGTCCCCTTTACGTTTTTGTCCCGTGGATACGGGGATCTGAAGATCATCGGCAAGGTAATCGGCAAAACCGTACGATACTGATAGGGACAAAACCACGAAAAAAGACAACGACAAAAGACAAAAAATAAAGACAAAAGGACTTTAACCACGAAAAATACGAAAAATCACGAAAAAGGACTTTAAAGGCAAAAAAATGAAATCGATCCATGCTTCCACGGAAATGGCATCTATCGCGTCCTTTTTTGTCCTTTTTCGTGTATTTCGTGTTTTTCGTGGTAATCTCCGTTTTTGTCCTTTTGTTTTCTTTCGCGGTTTTT
>JADFXO010000380.1 GCA_015233485.1 Nitrospirota bacterium | reverse complement strand
TCTGTATTGTGGACAACAAGGAATATCTGACGACGAAATAGGTTTAAGAAAAACAAGTCTTCTGGATGACAACGGAATAACTGAAATCGCCGGTGAAAAGGAAAACGATGCGCCGGGAACGAGCAAGAGGATAACAAGATCGTACGAGAATAGCCCGCCCTTGATTCCCCATGATATTAGCTTTTTAGGACCGATAACATTAAGTGAAAACGGATGTTTCAATTGCCACGATCCAAAAGTGGCGGAAGGTGTCGGCGCCACACCGGTTCCCAGGACACATCTTATGGAGTTATCGGACGGCAAAGATTTAAAAGGCTCGCTCAATGGCAAAAACTATAACTGTACCCAGTGCCACGTTCCACAGAGAAAGATTACTCCCCCGGTTGACAACAAATTCAATGCTGAATATAGAAGCGATAAAAGCAGGAACCGATCAAACCTCGCTGACGTTTTAAACGAGGGGGTCAAGGTTGGAAAGTAATAACTATGAACATTTTGAGCGCGGTGGTTAAGACAAGAAGAGAAGACCTGAGGGGTGTGGAAGAGGCGCTAAAAACTCTTGGCTGGTGTGAAGTCCACTTTGTTGATGAGCATGGCAAGATAGTCGTCACCTTTGAGTGCGATGACCAGAAGGGCGCTATGGAAAAAATGCGCGCAATAGAAAGAGTGGCAAAAGTAGTTTCAGCAGAGCTTGCCTACGCTTATATCGGAGACGTCGATGATTGAAGGAAAAAGGATTAACGACGAAGGGGGATAATCCCCTTTTCACCCCGTAATCACGTACGCGTTTTATCTTTTGAGTTCCAGCTGCCGCCCGTTGGCGGCTTCGGCACTCCGGCTAAACAAGAAAGAGGGATTACTTAAGAAACGCTTTAAACATAGCGAACATAGCGAATAGCTGTCCGGCCCAAAAGAGAAACATCCACTTAAGCATCTCGGATTTAGCGCTTTCAAGGTCTGCCTTCGTTGCCAAGTCCTTACGAGAGGACGAATCCGCCTCATTTATGACTTTAACAAGGTCTTCTGTGGCCTCATCCCCCAACTTCTCACGCAATGACTTAGGTATCGCTATCACACTCATGCCTATATTATACGCCAAAGAAAGAATATTTACAACGCCCACTCAATACCTGCCCAAATAGATAATGCAACAAAACTTATTTATGTTGACATGTAATATTTATTGTGTTATCATGTTAATTCCCCTGCGGGTATCCCCCGCAAATTCATTACATCTATCAGGGAGGCTATGCCTAATGTACAAAATAACCTGTAAACGATGCGGCAACATAGTCACTACGTGGAATAACAGAGGCGGCAGGGGGAACTGCTTTTGCCGCTGCGGCAAACCCCTCTACTACGCCGATGCTGTGCCTGGGGAGTTACCTTAGTCCAATAACATGCTCAACAAAGTAATACGGCCTTTTTTCTCCCGGATTGAAATCATTTACCGCCTGTCTAAAAACCTCTGCGGCCTCAGGGGCGGCGAGTGATCGAATGGTCAGGGTTACCCCTGAACTATCATCACATACCGCGCCGACGTATTCAATAAGCAGGTCTCTCAGGTGGTCGTGGTTGAGCTTCCTTGCCTTTTCGGCCAACACCTCGCTTATGGATTCGACGGCGTGATAGACAACCCGCAGGGCTGCCTTTACCTCCTTGACCGCCCTCGGGTCATATACGGAGACAACCGGCGCGCTTACCCCTCTGCCCTCTAATTCCCTCAATATAACGCCGGTGTAAATATCAAGAAACTCCATAAGAAAAGACGGCTCTGACAAGGGGTTTTCGTCATCGATAAATCGCCCGATAAATTCGATATGTGCCGCAGCGTCCTTGTCTTCAATGATAACCGTGCAGTGATGGGGCACGCTGTAGAGTCTTTGCTCATCTGCCACGGCTTATATTATCTCCAGGTGCCGGTGAGGCCATTAGCTGCCTCCCAAGGGCCTTTAAGAACTGATCTTTGTATTCGCCCTTTTTTGACTTTGAAGTCTCAAGGACATCAAGCATAATATTATTTTTTAGAACTACAACCCTCGACGCAAACAGCCCGTTTGGCGTTGACGGGAAATCCCATCGCAATTTCTTTACGCCCGAGATGACAATTCGAAAATCGTCCCCCTCAACAACCCTATCGAAACGGTTCTTTTTGATAGCTGAGATATAATTATTGAAATCACTCAAGGCCTTTTCATGCGATTGAAATCTTGTAATCTTAATGGTTATTTTAAAGTTTTTATCTTCATCGGCATACGTTCTCACACTCCAATTAAAGGACTCACCGCAGGATTTCAACTTACAGCCGTCTACTGACGATGGGGGTATATTATCTATGATTAGATTAAAATCCTTTAAATCATAAACTGCCCGAGTAGAAGCTCCAGAAGCTATAATCGGCGTTATATCGGCCTTTTGTTCCGTATAATCAAAAAATGGCAGGTATTCAAAGACCATATACGACAGCACCGTAAGCAGCGCGAAGGACGAGGCGATGAACATGAGCTTATGCGGTTTCAACGTATGAATTCCTTTGCAGGGCCGAAATTCGGGTCTATTGACAGCGCCTTTTTGAAGTATACAAGGGCCTCTTCCGGGCTGCCCGTTCTCATCAACACCAATCCCGTTCCATAGACTGGCACAGGGTCGCCGGGGTCGAGGTCTGATGCCTTCGTAAAATATAGAGACGCCTCATTGGGCCTGTTCTTGTGAAGCATGATAAAACCCGCGCTTACGTATGGCTTTTCGTATGTCGGCTTTATCGAGATGGATTTATTGTAATTTGCGAGGGCGTCATTTTCATTGCCACGGCTTAGATACGCCGAGCCAAGATTGAACAATGCGATGAAATTATCATCGGTTACGTCGGCTGCCCTTTTAAACAGGCTTATGTCATCGCGCCAGTACGCCGTCTGCCTGACTGATAAATACGTAGAGGCTGTTAATACAGCAACCGCCGCAATACAAAGAATAACCTCGCGTCCCGCAAGGCCTCGTTCCCACTCACAAACAGCCGTGGCAATAACAATAAACAATCCAATTAACGGCAGATACGCATACCTGTCCGCCATAGACTGATACCCCACCTGAGCAAGCCCGGCAACCGGCAAAAGCACAGATAAGAACCAAAACCAACCGGCAAAAAAATACGGCGTTCGTTTAATAAAAACAATCGAGGCCGCGGACACGCCAATGACAACTGAGGCAGATACTCCGGCCTGAACAATGTTGACCATATTGTGATACACATAAATCGGCGACAGCCACAGCGGCACAACTGTGTTATACAGATACATGACATATGAAATAAAAGCATTAGAGAGCCTCTGTGTAAATGGAAGCACATTGAAAAACTCCTCAACATTCCAATCCCTCTGAGCCTGATACGTCAAAACGCCCATGATGGCTGATAATAGAAATAACGGGATTTTCTCGATAAATATTTGTTTATTAATCCTTCGGCCTAACGGCCAATAATCAACAAGCAGCAGCACCACGGGCAGCATAATGGCGATGGGTTTAGACAGCAACGAGGCTATAAAACAAAATAAAACCGGTAAATATCTCACAACCGACGGTTTCTTTATATAAGACACATAAAACAACATCGCACTCAACCAGAAAAACGCGCTCAACAGCCCCTTCCGTTCAGAAACCCACGCGACAGTCTCCACATGAAGGGGATGGACGCAAAACAGCGCGGCAACAAATGCGCTTCTCCATGGCAAACCCGTCATCAGGTTAAGAAGTATGAAAAGTAAGACCGTGTTTGCGCCGTGAATAAGGATATTCGTTATGTGATGACCGGACGGTTTAAGGCCATAAATGGTAATATCCAGCATGTGAGAAAGCCATGTCAGGGGCTGGCGGTTGCCGGTGTATGCGGTGGTAAATGCCCACAGGACGCCCTTCTTTGTCAATCCATCGCGCACATAGGGGTTTTCTGTCACATAGAGATTGTCATCATAATTTACGAATTGAAATGTCCTCACCTGAGAAAACACGCCGAGCGTCATTATAAATAAGGCAGCAGAGACTGCAA